>SKNI01000438.1 GCA_007120615.1 Myxococcales bacterium
CGACTCCACTCGCCAGGTTAAAAAGGCCTCCTGCAATTTCCGCGACAGCGTCCGATCGTGGGTGAGAAAGACATTCTTGGCCACCTGCTGAGTGATCGTGCTTCCACCCCGCACCAGCGCCCGCTCCTTGAGGTTGTGAACCGCGGCCATCCGAAGACCCTTCCAGTCCAGGCCCTCGTGGTCATAAAAGGAAGCATCTTCGGCTGCCAACACCGCCGCCGGGATATGCACCGGCAAGGTCTCCAGATCCACCCAGCCCCCGCTGCTAAACGCTCTCCCGGGGTGGGTTTCCGAATCAAAGAAGGTGCCTTCATCAGCCCGCAAGGCTTCTACCTTATCCCACTGGATGTCCTCGACCATCTCCACATCCCCGTCAAAATTGACCTCCAAAACCAGGCTGTTGGGATAGGCCGAATGCCCGGAGGTGAGAATCTCGAGTCCAAATTGCCCGTTCATCCGGGTCTGAGCGACCGCTCCCAGTAGAACATCGGGCATCGTCTGGGACAGTTTTCCGGCATCGATATCTCGCCCTGCCATCTCCAGATCAAATGCATAGGATCCACCGGCATCGACGACGCGACCGTCAAAGGCAAGCGGAGCAAGCTCGCCAAGTCCGATCTTCCCACCGACCACGCTGGCCGCCCCCCCCCTCAGATCAACGGTCAAAGGCAATTCCAGGTGCACCTCCTCAAAGAAGAGCGGCTCGGAAGCTACAAAGGGAAGCTCGATCTCCAACTGACGAACCCCGAATTGCCCGTCAATCGCAACCAGTCGATGGATCAGATCGATATCCCCGTGAAATACCCCGTCGATCGTAGCCCGTCGAAAGGGCGATCCCTTCGCTGTAGGCCAGGGCATCGTCCCGTCCCACGAGAACTCGTGCACCCAGACATTCAACCCCACCAGCGAGGTCGGAAGGTGCCACTGCCCCTCCACCTCCACTCGCCCCCCCTCGCCGTCGTGAACCTCGGCCTGAAATCCAAACCCCGAGACGTCCTGACGATAGGCCAACTCCACAGCGGTCAGGTCATACCCTCGCTCATCACCTACCACCCGGGCATTCTCGGCGCTCCAGCGGATCGCGATATCATCTCCCTTAAGAGTGGACTCCGAGGCTCGCATCATCAGCGCGCTTCCGTGGCGACTTCGAAGCTCCAGACCGTGCAACCTCAGCGCCAGACCGTCGATCCTCTCGGTCTCCGTGAGGGCCCCGATCTCGTCGAGCCCCACCGAAAACCCCTCCAGCGATAGCTCCGCCGGAAGATCGGCCAGAAGTTTTTGCAGCGCTGAGGGTTCTATCTCCACATAAATCGCCTCTCCTCTCCTCTCAAAGTTCAGCTCCACACCGGCCGCTTCTCCTCGCCCCCTGGCATCGATCAGTCGCCGCTCCTCTGGTCCTACCACCACTGCTGCTTCACCCAGGCGCACCTCCTCGCTGATCCCTTCCATCGACCCCGTAATTCCCCGGAGATGAAGGGTGACCTCCTCCGAGAACCACCGCCCCCCTCCGTCAGATCGCTCATCGGTATCTCCCGCACCACTTCGACGCTCTGTCTCGTCCTCTTTTCCTCGGGCGATCACGAAATGCCCGTCATTGACGATCACAGTGTCGATCACCGGTCTCCGGGCCGATATCGACTCTCGAAGATCGGGATAGATATCGACATATCGTGCCGATCCCTCCACCGCTCCATTGCCCCGCCTCACCCCAAATTCAACGTCATAGATCCGAACCCCCGTAAATCCCACTCCACTCATCGATCCCACTCGAAGATCGATCTCTCGATCTTCTAAGTGATCACTTATCCGCGGTCCCACCACCTGGCCGAGAACCGCAGGAGTCCGCAGTCCGTAGGATGCCAGCACGATCAAAACTCCCACAAAACACACCACTACCAGCACCGCCCTGGCCAGTCGCCACCAGCTTTTCTCTTTGCCCCCCATGGGTTTATCCGGACTCATTTCATCACTCATACTCCCATTTATACGCGATCTTGCCCGGTGCAGTCCACTTTTTTGCTTCTCCCTCCTTCCAGGCCACTTCAAATTCAAATCTTTACTGATTCCAATAAAATACTGAGAAAGCTTGCAATCCTGCCAATACTTTTGAGAACCTTATGTCCTGTTCAGGTCCTCCCGCTAGATTTTGGGACCATCGATTCGACGATCAATCGTTATGGTAGCCTGGCAATTGCCGTCCCCCTGACCCAACGGTCAGTGCGGGAATCATTTTATTTGTATGGGGTTAGCATTTTGCTAAATCGTCCCCAAAAAAGGAGATGTTTTTATGAGTGATATCAAACAAGTTCGCTGCTCAGGAAGCTACGTAAACAAAACCCATTCAGAAATCTCGATCTTTCGTGAACAACAATTTGTTGCCATGGAAGACGATAATATCACCGGTCGCTTCGTCCTCAACGAGGGAGATTTTTGGCTTGATATCGAAGGCAGCATCGCCGATGTGGACTCTATCACCCATGATCTTGGCAACGACCCGTTTCTCAATTCGTTTTCCACGGACAGCTCAAGCACCAGCAAGTCCCGCAAATTCGATCATCTCTACGCCTACTACGAAGACGAAGACCCCATGACTACGAAGTAGAGACCTGGGCCAGGAGTGCTTCCAGTTGCTCTCGAAGTTCGACCTGGCCCTCGTTGGGCCATTGTTCAAGAGCCAGCTTTAGACAAAACGCGATATCGCTGTCACTTCCGATATCGATTTCCTCAAAGACCTCGGTGAACTCTTTTACACCCTCTCGTAACTCCGTGAATTCGCCCCGCACAACCCGCATCGCAAAGGTAGCACTCAACGCATAGAGCCGTATCATGGGACGGGTCTTTCGCCTCTCATTTTGGACGATCCTGACGGCCGAGAGTCCCGCCTCTACAAACTCCCCCTTCTCCAATAACACCAGAACCATATTGATTTTCGGCACCGCCCCGCGGCCGGGATCGACGAGACTGTGAGTCTCTTCGGAGCGTCGATAGTCCTCTTGAGCCCGGTCCAGATCTCCCTGGGATCGGGCCAATTCCGCTCGTAAATTGAACGCGCTGGCCAGGCCCAGGGTGGTCCGACTCTCCTTGCAACGCGCGATCAAATCATCGACTTGCTCTCGCTCTATCTTCTCTCCGTTTTGAAATCGAAGGATTAAGCTGACGTAGTCGATATTGCAGGCCAGAGCTCGGTCTCCAATCTTCTCACTTAACACGACTCCTCGCTCAAAGAGTTGTTTGGCATCGTCAAACCGGTTTTGCCGCCGGGCGATATGAGCCATCGTCAAACATGCGTTGGCAGCCCCAAATTGATATTCTTTCTTCTCTTTCCCCTCCAAGACAGCCAGAGCTTTTTTCGCCAGACTTCTCGCTTCTCCGAGATCTCCAAGAGAATTGAGGGCCGAGACACTGAAGACGGAGGCCATCGCCATCTCTTCTTCATCATTCAACTCGGCAGCTATCTCCCAGGCGATCTGCGACCATTGATGAGCCGAATCATTTTC
>SKNI01000181.1 GCA_007120615.1 Myxococcales bacterium
GACCGAGCTTGCGCTCGGCCACCTCCCCTTCGCCCTGGACTACGGGCGAAAGGGAGGCAGGCTGCGGGCGTGTTGGAGGTGGTCGGTTCTCGTTGGCGGGCCTGTTGGAAGTGGCCGCGATGGACCCGAACCGCTTCAAAAAGCCCGAGGCCTGGCTCCCTTGCGGCCGCAGTTTCAGGCCGTAGGGGAGCTGTCGCCGCGGTGACAGGCGACTGAGGGGTAGTTGCGAGCCCGGATCAACTCAGAACCGCTGAAAAGCGGCGTCCCATTGATAATTGAGCCCCACGGTCAATTCCGTATTGGTCCCGAATTCTCCCACCGGGTCGTTTCGAAAGGCGAAAGCGTTGAAGGTTGTGGTGAAGAAGAATTGGTCGAAGACCGCAAAGAAGATCCGATTTGCGCTGCGTAATTCGTGGATATTGTCCTGGCCGATATCGTTGTAGAAATATTCCACTTCACTCTCGAATTGAATCGGCCGCCCCAGAAGGTTGAACAGACTGATCCGGGCCAGAGTATATCCGGTGTTGATACCGTATGTGGGCTCGCTGTCGGGCTGATTGACGTCCTGGCGGACGTTGACACCGAGGCGCAGGTCCAGGGGATCAAAGAGTTGAAACGAAACACCGGCGATGGCCCGCAGGTCGAGGCGATGCCAGTCGCGGGTCTCAGGACGGCTAAACTCCGACTCCAGCTGGCCCTCGACCAGGGGGTCGGGCACGTACCAGACTCCTTTTCGATCGGCGCGCAGCCGCTGGTAGCGATAGCGCGAGCGGAGCCGAATCAGGTCTTTGGTCTCGTCAAATTGGGTGTCTTCTTCTACCAGGCGGGCGGTGGCGTATTGGAGGTTGAGATCGTTATTCCAGCGATGATTTCGGCTGTCGGCCTGGGAGGTAAGACGACCCTCCAGGTTGATCTGGTCGGTGGACTGCACCGTAAATTGACTCTGATCGTAGCCGGGCGCGTCGTTGATCTGGGGATTCTGAACGGCGACCTGGTTATAGGAAGCGTTTAAGGCCCCCGTAAAACTCCACAAAAAGAGGCGATGGAGATCGGGGAAGTTATTGTGGGCCGAGACCCCGTCGGAGAATCGTCCGCGCTGGATATGGCGGCTGGATCGAACATATTCGACCACCAATTCGTCGATGGACGGCGGCTCCGGACTCCAATCGGGGTGATGGATTCGAACTCCACGAAGGTCCTCTTCGGTGAAGATGCCTCCCCCGCCTTCGGCGAGGTAGTCGTTGATGGCGACGCGGTAGAGGCGGTCGTCGACGATGGGGCGACCGTTGACCAGGATTCGGTCCCCGTCGACCCGCAGACCGGTTCCCGCCAGGGCGTTGGCCAGGCGGGGGGCGATTCGTTTGAGCACCGAGCCTTTGATGCCGACGGTGATCAGATGATTGGCGTAGGGAAGGGCGGTGTAGATATCGGCTGCGGTCAGCTGATCGGTGAGGGGAAATTGGCCCTCGTCGCGAAAAGCCCCCTGGTTGGAGAGGGCCACCTCAGAGTCGGTGGAGAATCGCATAACGTTGAGAATAAAGACCTGTAAATCGGCCATCGAAAAGGGCTCGGCCAGTGCGGAGTCGTCACCAAGAGCCACCCCCCAGTCTCGACAGAAGGACTGGATATCCTCTCGCAACAGATCGGCGGTTTCGGGATGGGGCTGCATCCCGGTGATTGGCGTTCGTCGGGGTGTAACCGACTGAAGCGACCAACCCCGGTCGCTGCGGGCCAGATCGAGGGCGATATCGATTACGGCGGCCTCGGTGCTCGAACCGCTGACGATGGGAGTGCCGGTATTTTCGGCGTGTACCACCGACATCAGCGATCCGGTGGGCTCTTTTGACGTCGCTTCCCGGTCTTGATCGGCGCCCAGCAGGTGGCTGGTGAGCATCAGGTCGATGTCCTGCACTGAGCTGGCCAGCGAATAGGAGCGCTCCAGCGCATCACCGGGGCGAAGGTGATATTGAACCACTACAAGATCCGCCTCTTGCCGCATCTCTTCCACCAGGGCCGGCAGGGTCTCTTTGGGGTCGAGGATCCGCAACCCCTGGCGCTGAGCCTGGGCCATGGGCTCCAGCAAATTCTCAGCCAGCACCGTGGTCACCGCCAGACGAACGCCGTCGCGTTCGATGATGCGAAAGTTCTGCCTGTTCTGGCTCTGAAATAAAGCCGCGCACACCGCTTCTGCACCGTCATAAGCATCGCACTCCAGGTTGGCGGCCTGCAGATCGACCCCGTGTACTTCCAGGGCCTCGGCAAAATCGACCAGGGCCTGTCGGGAGGTGTCCAATTCTCGATTTCCCAGCCCGTGGGCATCGATGGGCACCTGAGCAAGAAGGGTCGCCAGGCGCTGGCTGCCGGACTCCCCTTGAGAGAGTAGATACCGGGAGAGGGCCCCCGGAAAGATCGAATCTCCCACGTTCAATCCGATCGGTGCGGGAAGCTCCGCTTGTCGGGCCGCCTCCTCAAGGGATCGGAAATATCCGGCCTGTTTTGCCCAGTAGAGCGCCGAGTAGCCCTCTTCCTCGCGACAATTCACCCGGGCGAGATTCCCGTCGACATTTCCGGTGACCATCAAGGTCAGCTGTCGTTGTTGTTGCTGGCGCTCCTCTTCGGCCTGTCTGGCCAACTCCTCGGCCATTCGCTCGGCTTCGCCAGCTACGTCGGGCGCCGGGGCCGCGCTATCATCCTCATTCGTTTCGGTCTCTTCTTCGACGCTCTCCTCGTCGAGAGTCTCGTCTTGTTGCGCCTCTTGCGCCTCTTGCGCCCCAGCGGTGACCGACCACAACCCAAATACCAACAGAATGAAAACGCGTACTGCTTTACTCATTAGAATTCTCGAGTTTCAGAACCAAAACGACCGCGAACCAACAAAGATCGGGCAAAGACTGCGTACCATTCGGGGGCTCGTCAAGGAAGAATGGCGAGACCTCGACCACTCGTACCCCACGGTTCTATGGGGCTGTGCGATTTTGATTGCGCTCCAGCGGGTGCTGTGAATCGTGAAAATTCCCGGTTCATATTGACAACGACGAGCCCCATTCCTTACGATTCAACGCGCTGTCGGCATAGGATCTGACTGTTCGTGGAGAGAAATCGATCCCGGCAGTCTCCGCCTCCGTCGAAGGGCCAGACAGGCACTTCGACGGTGAAGGGACAGGCGATCACTCGCATCGGGTGGTTGATTGTCAGGCCGACTTACTTAGAGAGAGCCCCCTGGTTTTGGGTGGCTCTCGATTACGCACGACGATTGTGGTGGCATAAACGCGGCGTGCAACGCAACTGGTATTGGGCACATGAGCGAACCGGGAATCCTTCCAGAACCTGTCCCATTTGGGAAATATTACCTCCTCGAGCGTATCAACGTCGGGGGCATGGCCGAGGTATATAAGGCCAAAGCCTTTGGAGTTGAGGGCTTTGAGCGTCTGCTGGCGATCAAGCAGATCTTGGAGAATATTGCCCGCGACGAATCCTTCATCAAGATGTTCATCGA
>SKNI01000318.1 GCA_007120615.1 Myxococcales bacterium
CCACGTTGGTCACTACCGCCCAGTTGGTGGTCGCATCGAGACGCTGGCGCCAGACATCGGCGTGCATAACGATGGCGCGGTAAAAATGGACAACAGCTGATGGGGGATTCTTCATTGTGTGGGATCAATAAGGAGATAAAAAAAGCCCACTGCCAAAAGTAGCAGTGGGCCAGTTCAAACAAACCAGACGGCCCGATTACTGAACGGTGACGTCGAGCTTCATTCCGTCGCTGAAGCGATTGCCGACAGCAAACTCGCCTCGGGTATCAAAGGTATAGCTCCATTCCTGATTGGGATCGACGTTGTGGTCAACGTTGAGGGCGGGAATGTTGAGGTTATGAGCCTCGGGATCGCGGTTTTGAAAGGTAATGGTCGTGCCGGCCGCCACGGTCACAGAAGTGGGATTGAAGCGGTACTGGTACATTACGACCGTGCGACTCTCCTGAGCCTGAGTCTCGGTCGCCTGCTCATCGGGAACAGGGTCGGAGCCACCGCAGGCGAGGGCAAAGAGTACAAAAGAGGTGGCGAGACCAAGGGCGGTAATTCTAGAAACGAGATGCTTGAACATGGGCATCCTCCTAAACGGGGTTTTCTTTGGTTTGATAAAAAGGTCCAGCGAATTAACGCTAGCCTAGAGGCTACAATCAGCGTTTTAACAATAATCTAGCGGCTACGATACCCCACTGGATACCAAAGTCAATGGCAGGGAAATCGGGGGGGGGGATTTCTGACTTCTCATTTCTGATTTCCGATCACCGTGGATCACGCCCGAGAATCGGACATAAGGGACGAAAAGGGAAATTAAAAAGTGTCGGGCATCGACCATTCCGGCTATGATTTTATGGAGATGGCATCCGTTGCAGAAAACGGTCTATTTGACGATCTTCGAATCTCACTCACCGCTCGACATAGCGAAGCTCAGCCTCGGGATTCGCAACATCCGAATCTCATTCAAATATCCTCGTTTCTGCGCGGTCCGCCTTTTCCGGGTCACACCCTTGCCATGTAGTTGTGGTTTTTGTACTTTTCGGGATATGGTAACGTTACAAAATGAGACGTTTCGGAGTTAAAACGAGCCACCGCCAACTTGCCCAGGTTTTGTGGGAAGCGGGGATGCTGACGTTTGAGGAGTTGTCGGAGATTCTGACACAACTTGGAGCTCGAGCGGAAGAGGAGACGGATTTGCCGTTTCAGGCGTGGGTGTCCGAGGGATGGATCTCTGCCAGGCAGTTGAGACGAGGCATTGATCTGCTGCGGGAGGAGTTCGACGATCTTGACGAAGCAGAGTTGTTGAAAGTCGATGAGTTCGTTCGGGCCGAAACGGCGTTATTCGAGGGAAATGGTCAGGGGGCGATCGATTCTCAGTCGACCTTCGATGAGATCGATATGGAGAAGGTGGGTCTTGAGATCGACACGGAGTTGGTCCGTGAAGAGGACCAGTCGTTTGAAGAGTCTGCAGAAGACAGAGCGAAGACCGCTGTCCGTGAGATTGGTGATTTTTCACTGGCCTTCGATAAGACCGGCTTATTTACGCCCAGCGTAACGCCCGACGATCTGATGTCCGGCAGGGATAAGCGCTACGAAGTGGGCGCCGAATTGGGGCGGGGAGGAGGAGGCCGGGTGGTGGACGCCCTGGATCGATTGCTCGGGCGACATGTGGCGATGAAGATCTATGAGCCCTCATCGCGCGATAAGGTGCGCGGGAAACTTCGATTTCTGGCGGAGGCGCAGGCGACCAGCCAGCTGGAGCACCCCAATATTATGCCGATCTATGATATGGGGCTCCGCGACGATGGATCGGTCTATTATACAATGTTGCGGGTGAAACAGCATTCTCTGGAGGAGGTGCTCGCTGGTCTGGCGAGGAGGGACACAAACTATGTGGGGGAGTATTCGCTGACCAGGCTGGTATCGATTCTCAAGCAGGTATCTCAGGCGATTCACTACGCTCATCAAAAAGGAGTGATCCATCGAGATCTGAAGCCCGGAAATATCATGCTGGGAAATTTTGGCGAAGTCTGGGTGATGGATTGGGGGCTGGCCCATGTATTGGGCATTGACGTGCGAACGGAGCTCTCCGAACAGCAACAGGGTAGTGAGGAGGCGGGTTATACGCTCGGGACTCCCTCTTATATGTCGCCGGAGCAAGCTCAGGGTCGGCTTCAGGAGGTCGATGAGCGAAGCGATATTTACGGGTTGGGGGCAATCTTATACCAGATGCTCTCGTTGTCGCCGCCCTTTGATAAAGATCACCCCATCGAAACGATGTGGAGTGTGGTGGAGAGCGTGTTGATTCCACCATCACAGCGAGCCGAGGAGCCGTTGTGGGCGGTCCCCGAAGAGTTGGAGCGAATCTCACTAAAAGCGATGTCTAAAAAGCGCGAGGATCGTCACCAATCGGGACGAGAATTCTTTGATGAGCTGGAATCTTACGCGGCGGGGTTGGGGAGTCGTAAGGCGCAGATTCGACTGCAGAGCGCCAGGCAGTCGGTGGAATTATTTCGCGAGGAAAAGCGGCGCGTCGCAGCACTGGATGAGACGATTCAATCGATCCGAGACAAGATCAATGCCTGGGAGCCCATCGATCAAAAGCGAAAGCTGTGGGCTTTGCAGGACGAGAAGCGCTCCCTGCGGGTGGATTGGGCTCGACATTTCGGAGAAGCACTGGCGAATTTCCAGCAGGCTCTGGCAAACGATCCCCAATCAGAAGTCGCCAGGCGGGAGTTGGTGGATCTGTACTGGGAGCGCTTCTGCGAAGCGGAGGCCGAAAATAACTCGTTTGAAGAAAGCTATTTTCGGGCCCTTCTGGAGAAAGCGGGGGATCGTCGATATCTGACCCGTCTGGAGGCAACGACGAGGCTCCAAATTATTACGCGACCACCGGGAGCGACGGTAACGCTATTTCCCTATGAAGAGCTGGATCGGCGTCTGGTGGTGGCGAATGCGAAACCGATTGGAGAGACACCAACCGTCGATGAGGAGTTGGCACAGGGAAGCTATCTTGCGGTTCTTCAGGCCGCTGAGCGGGCGGTAGTTCGAGCTCCCGTCTTTGTGGCTCGGGGGGATGATATCGAGATGAACGTTGCCCTGCCCAAGTCCGAAGACCTGTGCAGTGACTATGTCTTTATTGTCGGCGGCCCCTGCCAGGTCGGGGGAGATCCGGAAGCGGAGAATCCCCGCCGGTTGTCGACAGCACAGGTGAAGTCGTTTTTCTGTGCGCGCTATCCGGTGACCGTTGGGAGTTATCGGGAATTTCTCGATGAGCTGGAGCCCGGTGAAGCCCGAGGACATGTGCCCCGAACGCAAGAGGGCTCCCAATTATTGATGTATCGAGACAAAGATGAGCAAACCTGGCGACCGGCGTCCCATCTGGTGAAGGCCCTGGAGGTCAACGGGCTGTTGGAGGCGGAGCTCTCCCGGCTGCCGGTGGTGGGAATTACCATCGAGGACGCCAGGGCTTATTGCGCGTGGTTGAGCGAGCGAGATGGAAGAGC
>SKNI01000108.1 GCA_007120615.1 Myxococcales bacterium
GACCCAGCAAAAAACCCGCGTTCGCCGCAAAGACCATCCCCGTCAATTCCGGCGTCGCATTGGCCACATAGACGTCCAGCCCGGCGTCTAAGAGCGCATCCACATATAAATTCCACTGCTCCAATGCCAGGGTCCGGTCCACTTTCTTGAGGGATTCATCCTTCTCACGAGTGTGGGGATTGGCTCCTCCTTTGATCGCAAAATGACGGGGGTGCGTCATCAATACGGATGGTTTCATCGACAACCTCGACGAAGCGAAAAGATTACTGAATTGGCAAATCCCGGCCCTTTTATCACAGCGCCGCCTTTGGTGCACCTGAAGTCGAAATTATTAATGCAAGGACCCCGAAGGATTCTAAAAGAGCTTCTCGTCGCTTCTTTCTTGCTTCGGCCCCGGCGGTGCTTGATTGGCTTCATCCCATAGTGACCTATCAAGCAGATGCGTTCGTCGAATATTCCCCATGGCCGCCAGAATACTGTGCCGGATATGGGGAATCGCCACTTCCAACTCGTCGATTTTGGAGCGGATAAATTTCCGCTGCCCCTCGATGCTCCCACAGAGATTGCAGGGGATGATGGGAAACCCCATGAGTTCAGAATACCGTTGAATCTCATCTTCGGCGACATAGATCAGCGGGCGCACCACATCGAAGCGCCCGTCATCGGTTGTGTAGCGGGCCGGCATCGCCTGCATCTGTCCGGAGTAAAAGAGGTTCAGCAATAGCGTCTCGATGCTATCGTCGCGGTGATGGCCGAGAGCAATCTTATTGCACTTCAACGCCTCGGCTCGCGTGTAGATGATCCCCCGCCGCATTCGACTACAGAGAGAACAGGGCGTCGCGTCGGGGGCGAGTTTTTCTTTGACCACCGAATAGGTATCCTGCTCACAGATCTCAAAGGGTAGATCTTGGTCCTCCAGGTACTCCCGGAGCACGCCTTCGGGATAACCAGGCTGCTTCTGGTCGAGATGAAAGGCTGTGAGCCGAAAACCAATGGGCGCCCGACTCTGAAAAGCCATCAGCATATCCAGCAGGGTATACGAATCTTTTCCGCCGGAGAGACAAACCAGAATATGGTCTCCCTCTTCGATTAACGAGTATTGCCGCACGGCTTGGGCCATCCGCTTCTCGAGTCGTTTTCTAATTTTGTCGATTTCACTCATAACGTTCACCCTGCAGATACGTCCGGTATTGGCGATCGCTATATAGCCCGGTTAGGTCATCGGCCTCAACAGGCGTCGCCGATCGTCCTGCCCGAAAGACGGCGAAGTTTTAAACAATGATTGGTCCCCGATTTCCAAATTTGCTATAGAGTAGCCAACGATAGTTGATGATTCAGCCCGGCGCCGTTGATCAATTTATTTTCAGGCGCATCACTGGAGAGCGTTCGCACCATGAATCCACTCGATTCAACCACAAATAAAACTTATCTCTCGATGCGATTTCTGGCCGCGAGTATGGTTCTCCTGCTCGCCCTCGCCGCCTGTGTCGAAGACGAAGAACCATCCTCGGAGAATAACGCCCCCACCGGCGATCCTGAGATCTCGCTCTCCCCGATGGCGATCTATTTTGAGGACCTGGACCCCGGGCAAGAAAAGCAGGAGACGATCATTATCTCGAACGTGGGCGAGGGCAATTTGCTCATCGACACGATGCGAGTGATCTCTCAGGGAGGACATGACAGCACCGCCTTCCATGTCGATCAACTCGAGGGCGTCGACCGAAGGATACGAGCAGGCGAAAGCCAGCCCATCAATGTCTATTTTCGACCCGAAGCCGTCGGCTACTACGCAGGGCTTCTGGTCATCGAGAACTCCGACCCCCACCAGGGAAGCCTCACCGTGCGCCTCAGCACAGACGATCCGGTCGAAGACTGCCAGAGCGCCTGCTCTCGCATCTATGATGAATGCGACCTCCATATCGTCAATCACCTCCACGAGAGTCTCGGCCGGTCGGCCTGTGAAACGCGGTGCCTGGAGAGCGACGGATTTCACGGTAAGACTCCCTGCCTTCAGGAGATCACCTGCTCCGATAACCCGGTGCTCAAATGCATCCCGGACTTCGCCCCCGAAGAAGTTCCCATCCCCGATGGTGAATGCGAGGGCCTCGACGGCTGGACCGAGCATCAACGAGAATTAGAGGAAGAAGTCGTACATCTGGTCAATGAAGCCCGCGCTCGTGGTGCGAACTGCGGCGACCAGGGAGTCTTCCCCGCCGCCGAGCCTGTCATCATGGAGCAGGTCCTTCGCTGCGCAGCCCGACGTCACAGCAAAGATATGGTGGACAGAAATTACTTCGACCACGTCAGCCCGACCGGAGAAGATCCCTTCGATCGTATCAGCGCCGAGGGATACGGCGGATCGTCACCCCAGGGCGAAAATATCGCCGCCGGTTATACGACGGCCGAAGACGTGGTCAACGGATGGCTCCAGAGCCCGGGCCACTGCTCCAATATTATGGAGCCCGGTTTTCGAGAGCTTGGAGTCGGAATGTATCAGAATTATTGGACTCAGAAATTTGGCGGTGGCTGAGGCTCGTCCTCTCCGGACTCAGGCATGATTTCGGTGAGGTATTGAACCCACCCCCCGCAGCTTTTGTCCTCTACCAACGACTGGCAGAATCGCTCTCGTGAGAGAACCTCGGTGGCTCGAATACCGCCCTGGTGAAGCCTCCACTCCACCCGGGTATCACCTCCGTAAAATCGGGACACCACAAATTCGGTAGTCCCCTGGGGAGACGCTGCCATCTCTCCCCAGCCCACCTCTCCGATGGAAGCGGAATCTTTCTCGGAGGACACACGGATCACCGGACCTACGGGAAACCCCTCCTTTCGCAACATCCCCCGCAATTGGTCGACCGGATAGTTCTTGGAAGGCTCCAGGTCGACATAGACCACCAGATGGCCCTGATTGGTATACCAACTGGCCAGGGTCGCGGCCCCGACAACGGTGGAGGGATCGTCGAGTTCATTGAAGGCTCCCCCCGTCAACTCCATGCCGATGATCTTGGTCTCCCGGGGCAGGACCCACAACTCGGCCCGGGACATCGAGCCGTCACCGACGACCTGAAATACCACTCCGTAAACTCCCACGGGAAGACGATTCCGAATCTGGAAATGGGCTCTTCCTCGGGCGTCGGTTTTTCGATCCGCGATCTGATTCCAGCCCCCGCAGGTTCCAACAAAAAGTCGAACCCAATCTCCGGAGAGGGGTTCATCATCGTAGGTGATCTCGGCGCTCAGGCTGAGAGGATCTCCGACCCGGACAACGCGATCGGTGGTCCGATGGACGACCTCGGCTTCGGCAGCCAACTCCTTATTTTCAATCCCCACCCAGGGCCCCCGCCGGGGTGAATGAAACTTCTGCTCCGAACAATTTCTCATCTCCCTTATATCACCGGGATCGGGTGGATTGTCCGCTACGATCGGCAGCAGATCCCCGCCGGCCAGGGAGTTGATGAGATATAGCTCGTTGATTTGAGGAGAATTGTTCGTCTGGCAGCCGACCAGGGCCCCCGCCGCCAGCGCTAGCCAGCCAAGATGGAAAACGATCGCTACTATGCTACCTGATCTCATCCTCTCCCCCCCAGGATCTTCTCGATCACCTCGGCGATCGTTGCTGTCTGTAAAACGATCTACGGTGTAAATATGCCCGCCATTGGCATAATGACCACCCGATCCGATCCGAATTGTTCCGACGGACTCGCTCGCGCCGCTTGAAAGCAGCGCGCCAATGGCGCAAAATGGAGGAGAAGTTTTCACCCACTGCCCCAAGCCCCGGACTCAATCCCGTGGTATCCGATGTACCCGACACGGGCGCATCTCTTTTCAGGAGCCCATCATGAGCCTTTCCCTTGAAGACCTGGAGAACGCAGGGTTTCCCCCGGAAACCTTTCCTGAGGACCTACCTACCCCTGGAGAGGGAAATATCTTCTCCAAGGAGCTCGACGGAAAGCGAGCCCTCTACCGCTATCAGGTCAACGTCGACGGCGCCACTTATGCAATGGAGGTCCTCCTGGATCTCTCCACGGCACCGGATCCGGCGGAAGGAGTGGGCTTTATGCTCAACCAATTCGCCTTTCTGTGGCGCCAGGATCGCACCCAGGTTGTCGTGCAACCCAACGGCGCCTGTCGCCGTATCAATTTTTAGCCCCCTCTTGATCAGGTCGGGCTGACAAGCATCGAACCTACTTATGACATCCCAACCCATCCGGGTGATGTTTTTTTGCCTGGGAAATATCTGTCGCTCTCCCCTGGCGGAGGCCTTATTTCGCCATCACGTTGCCCTCCAGGGCTTCGATGATCGCTTTGAGATAAACTCCTCCGGGACCAGCGCCTATCATATCGGCGAGCCGCCCGACCCCGGCAGTGTCCAGATCGCCCGGGAGAGACTGAACCTCGATATCTCCGGTCAACGAGCTCAGCAATTATCAGACACCCATATTCGAGAATATGACTATCTCGTCGCCATGGATCGCTCTAACCTGGCGAACGCCGAGAGCCTCCAGGGCGCCGGCGAGGCGAACCTCCTTCTCTTTCGAGATTTCGAGCCCAATGATGCCCACCGTGGCTCCGACGTCCCCGATCCCTGGGGTGGCGGATCCTCTCAATTCGAGAAGGTCTACGATATCGTTCATCGATGCGCCGAGTCTCTATTAAATCGTATCATCGAGACCGAAAACCTCTCCTGAACATCTAACGCTCATTTATACCTGGATCTGATCATGACACGTCGTGCTCTTATTCTCTTTGCCCTACTCTGGAGCCTTGGCTGTCAGAGCTCACCGGAAGCCGATCGCTCGGTCGAGTCCTCTCAGGAGCCCGCTCCTTCCGAAGCGACTCAGCCTCCAGACGAAGAAGAACCCATTACCGATAGAAGTGAGGAACGAAGTCAGATGGTCACCACTACGATTGAGCAACGCGGCGTAGAAGACGAAGCCGTTCTCGAAGCCATGCGCACGGTACAACGCCACCTCTATATCCCCGCCCCGCTGCGAGACCGGGCCTATCAAGATAGCCCACTTCCCATCGGCCATAACCAGACCATCTCCCAGCCCTATATCGTGGCATTAATGACGGAATTGCTGCAGGTCTCACCGGAGCATCGCGTCCTCGAAATCGGTACGGGAAGCGGCTATCAAGCCGCCGTACTCGCCGAGATGGGCGCCACGGTCTTCTCCATTGAGATCATCTGCGAGTTGGCCGAGCGCGCCGTCCACGACCTCAACGCTACGGGCTACGAAAACGTCACGGTGCGCTGCGGCGATGGTTATAAGGGGTGGCCCGATGAAGCTCCCTTTGACCGGATCATTATCACCGCCGCCCCTCCCGAACTGCCACAGGCGCTGGTCGATCAATTGGCCGACGGCGGCCGACTTGTCGTGCCCGTAGGCGAAGACGAGCAGATGCTTCAGGTTGTGGAAAAGGACGCCGACGGAAATGTCGAGATCTCCGACAAATTGCCGGTTCGGTTTGTACCCATGGTTCACGGACCCGAGTAATCTCAGCTATCGAGAAACTCCAGCGCTGCTTTGCTGTCGGCATGATCGGACTGAACACGTAGAGCGCGCTTAAACATATCGCGGGCTCCTCGCTCATCTCCATTCTGCTCTCGAATCGCTCCCAGGTGATAATAGACCTCGACCTTATCGTCGTTGTCTTTGATATTCATCTGATGGAGCAACAAGATCTGGAAGATCTTCTTGGCATGCTCCCAATCCTCTTCCTGAAAGGAGAGCTTCCCAAGACTCAAAAGATTGGGGACGAAGGTGGCGTCAATGCGGTGCGCCTCTTCATAAGCACTTCGGGCAGCCCCCAGGTCGCCCTGTTCTTCGGCCAATTTACCCCGAAGGTGGTGAAACCGAACCACATCTTTCATCTGTCGTGCTTCGGTCAAACTTTGAATCACAGCCTCTAGAAGAGGCTCGGCGCGATCAAAGCTCTGTCCTTCGATATAGGCATCCAGCAGGGGCTCGACGACATCGAGGTCATCGTCCCCGCGCAACTCCCGGGCCGCCTCGAGAGCCTCAATACGCAGATCTCCTCCACCCAGATATTTGCGAGCGATCTCGCCCATCTCCAGAAAATATTTGACCTTATCGTCTACATCGTCGGTGCGCTGGGCCCGGTGTCTGGCCAACGCATAGAGACCGTCACCGTCTTTTGCTTTCTCGTAGATGGACTGCAATTTCTCGATGATTTTGTCATCATCGGGTAGCTCTTCCAGAAGAAGTTGATAGGTCTCGGCGGCGGCTTCCGGAGACTTGGCATCTTCTTCCAGCGTGCGCGCTCGCTCCCGAAGAAGAGCGATCCTACCCTCGGCGTCGGCCGAAGTGATTCGATGATCCAAAAGCCCAACGACGGCGCCCCAATCCTTTCGGGCCCGCTGAATTTTCTCGAGTCGGTCCAGGGCTTCTTCGTTTTCGGGATCGAGATCAAAGGCGGTCTTGGCGAAGTCAACCGCTCGATCGAGACTTCGCAACTCATCGTGGGAGATGACAGCCATCTCCAATAAATACCGGGCAGCCGTGGCCCGTTCATCGCTCTGTTCGATCTGAGCGGTGAGCAGATCGATGAGGTCTTCCCATCGACGCTCGCTTCGATAAAGTGTTCCGAGAGAAGCGATAATATCAGGGTGATTATTCTGGATCGCGAAGGCTGCCTGATAATCCTCGATCGCGCCGTCGACGTCGTTGTGGGCCTCGTATCGAACGGACGCCCGCCGCACCAGCAGTCGCAGTCGCTCCTGTTGGTCTTCGGCGAGTGCAAGCTCCTTCTCCAGTAGCTCGGTGAGGGCGGTCCAGTCTTTTACACCTTCGTAGGCATCCTCCAGCGCTCGCAAGATCTCTCGGCTGTCGGGCTCGATAGCCAGAGCATCTTCTAACGCCCGGCGGGCGCCCCCGAAGTCCTCCAGATTCTCCAGCGATAAAAAGCCAATTTGAACCAGTGTATCAAACCGACTGCCCTCATCTTCTCGATGATTGAGCAGCCGTTCGAGGATAGCAACCCGTTCACTCCATTGCTCGGTGATCTCAAAGAGGTGAGCCAGCGTCTCCAATCGTTCCAGGGTCTCACCATCGAGGATCATCAACTGCTCAAACGCCTCGATCGCGCCCTGGTAATCGGCAAGACCGAGTCGCACCGAAGCCAACTCCGTATAGAGTTCGATCTGAGTGTCGGGTTCAAAGGTGGACTGCACCCGGGCCGCGAGTACCGCAGCGAGGCTGGCATCATCGCCCTGATTTCGGGCAATGCTCTCCAGAATCTCCAGGGCCTCTTCGTGCTCCGGCTCCACGACAAGGACGACCTGAAAGAGGCCGGCCGCCCGTTTCGTATCTCCCAGGATCTCCAGGGCCCATCTTCCGCCCTTCTCCGCCAACTCCAACTTCCGATTGGGGTCGCCAAGTTCCTCGACCAATTCTTCGATCAGGGCTACCAGCGCATCATAGAGATTTTCGGCTTCGGCGATGGACTCCAATTTCCCTTCTACTTCGGCGTCATGGGGATCATGGCGAAGCGCGTTGCACCAGTGGGCGAAGGCCCCCGGCAGATCCTCGAGTTTCTCATATTGAATCGTGGCAATTCGTCGATAAAGGTCGGCCCGGGTAAGTGAATCCTCAACGGATTCCAGCTTCAACGTGAAGAGCCGCACCAACTTATTCCACTCCCCATTGTCTCGGTAAATGGGCTCCAGAAGATTCAAAATGTCGCCGCGCAGCGTTTTATCTTCGCAGAGGCGCTCTAACCCTTCCACCGAACCGGAATGACCGGGAACTTCCATCAAAACCCGCCGATAAAGCTCGAAGGCCTCCCCAAAGTTTTCGTAGACGACCTCCTGAAGATAGCCGAGTTGAAAACGGGTCTGTAATTCGGCGTCTCCCTCGGCAACGGCGAGATAACTCTCGAGAACTCGGGTGAGGTTTTCCCAATCCCGCTGCCCTTGATAGATCTGACTCAATGAGGTCAGAGCATCGGGGTCGTACTCATCCATCGCCAACACCTCCTCAAAATGAGGAATCGCCGCGTCGGGATCGTTGAGGCTCATCGCGTATCCCTGCCCCACAACCAGATGCAGAGCCCGTTTTACCTCCAGATCATCCACTCCCGCTTCCAGAGCGTCTTCGTAAATCGCTACCAGGTCATCGGAGGAGTTCAACGAGGCCGCCAACCGCTCCAATTCGTCTCGTACTGCCTGACTTTCGGGTACGTCTCGCATCGCCCGTCCCAGAGTCGCGAAGGCTTTGATCTCAAGGTCAAAGACTTCGATCTGCATCTGAGCCAGCGCCAGATATTGGTCCGCTCGATAATGGGGATTGTCTTCGGACAGCTCGATGAGCCGCTCAAAGAGAGCCTCTAACTCATCCCACTCCTCTTCGCGCCGATGAACTTCGGTGAGAACTTCTGCGGCCGGACGGCGAAGGGTCGGTTTATTGAGCAGCCGAAACAGGGCCCCTCGCGCCATATAATTATGAGCATCCCGCTCTAACGCGGTCTGATAATGAGCAAAGGCCGCATCAAAGTCTTTTACGTGCTCCAGAAGAATATCGCCCATCATCAATTCAAATTCATTAATCTGCTCGAGATCCTCGGCCTGATCGCGACGAACTCGAATGATATCGAGCATCTCCTGCCACTGTTCCTGACCTCGATAGATCTCGGTGAGAGCGGTGAGCACTTCTTCGTCTTCCGGGGTCAGGGCGAGCACATCGTGGAAACAACCGATGGAATCTTCCACCCGATCGAGATGATCGCGGCGAATCTCTCCCAATCTCTTCAGCGCCCGGGCTCGCAGGGCCTCGGCGTCGACGAGTTGTAATTTATCGATCAATAATTGCTCAAGACCCTGATAATCTTCGACCGTCTCGTGAAGACGCTGCAAGATCATCAGATGCGTAAGTTCATCGGGCTCTTCTTTTCGGATCTCCTGGTAGAGGCGAATTGCTTCCCGAGGTTCATCCAGAACTTCGTCGTAGATTCGAGCGATCCGCTTTCGCAACTGGCTCTGCGTATCGAGGTCGTATTCGACCTCCAGGCGCTTCTCCAGGATCGCAACCAGAGGCTCCCATTTCTCCATCTCCCCGTAGAGTTCTTGCAATTTCTCAAGAGCGATCTCGCTCTCTACGGAGATCTCTACGGATTGCTGGTAAGCGGCGATGGCCGACTCCAGATCCCCGACAGGACCTTCGTAAATCTGGGCAATGGCGGCCAGAATATGGCCCTGACGATCGACATCGTCGGTCTTTCCCAGCGCCCGCAGATAAATAGGAATGACCCGCTCCCAGGCATCGAGCTTTTCGGCAAGGTCCGCGATCTTTTCTGCGAGCTCCTCATTTGTGGGCTCCTGACAATAGGCCCGCGCGAAGGTGGTGAGGGCGTGAATCTTATCGGTGATATCGTCGCTGGAGCGCAGCAGAAGCTCTGCCTTTTGAACAAAGAGTGGCACCCGCTCTTCGGGGTTCTCCGTCAACTCGATCTGCTCATCGAGAAGGTCATCGATGCGCTGCCAGGAGCGACTCTCCTGGTAAGCATTTCGCAACACCCCGATGATCGTTCGCCGCATCTCCTCCCAGCTGCCTTCTTCGCGCCGGGTGAGATCGCGACGCAACCCTTCCAACGCTCGAATGGCCTCGGAGAAACCGCTATTCTCCTCCAGAAGCTGCTGATAGAGCTCGATGGCTTCCGGTACTGCGTTGAGCTCGGTCTCCGAGAGTTGAGCCAGGGCAAATTTATTCTCGACCACCACCTCGGGGTCCAGAGCTCCGGCGATGCGCTGACGGTAAATATCGGCCAGATCATACCAACGCCCCACCGAGCCCAGGATGCGCTCCATGGCACTTCGATACTCCTCTTCTCCTGGCGCCAATTCCAGAAGACGGGCGTAGACATCAACCGTGGCATCGACGTCGCCCAACACATCTTCATAGAGGGCCGCCAATTTCTCGTACCAATTTCTCGACTGATCTTCATCGGCCGCAAAATCAGCCCGATTTCGATAGTGTTCTGCCAGGTCGAGCCAGGCTTTCTGACGCTCCAAAAGGCACTCCACCAGTTCCACGATCTCTCGATCGTCGGGCATCATCTGAAGCGCCATCTCCGCAGCTTCTCGAGCCCGGGGCAGATCACCGATTCGATTGGCAAAGATCTGAGCTCGCTCCACATGGAGAAGACCTCGAACCTCATCGGAGATCTCGAAATTCGTCTCCAGGGTCTCTCCGTAGATCTCGACCAACTCCTCCCAGGCATGCGCCCGAGCGGTGAGTCGATGAAGCCTGTAACGAACCGCTTCATCGGCGGGGTCCTCCATAAAGATTTTACAGGATACGGCCCACGCCCAGGCCGGCTCTTCGAGAATTTCGTCGAGAATCTGAACGAGTTCCCGAAGCCATTGCAATTTCTGCTGAACGTCTTCTTCTACCGCTGCTCTGGCTTCCAGCACCCGTGCCAGGGCCTCATCGTTTTGCCGTGTTCGATACAGCGGCTCCAGGAGTCGACCGGCCACCGCGCGATATTCGACATTCTCTTCAAAGATCGTCTCCAATGCCTCGATCGCCTGCGCGTGTTCAGCATCGATATCAAGGGCCCGTCCGTAAAGCTCGACGGCTCTTTCCACCTGGGCCAGCGGTCCTCGATACAGGTTCGCCAGCGCAAGCTCTGCGTCCAGAACCTCCGAGGGCAACGCGCTCGCAGCCGCTCGCTCTTGATAAAAGGCTGCCAGGTCTTCCCATCGCTCTTGAGCCCTTAACAGCCGCTCAAGCTCTGCCAGTGCCTCGCTCTGGCGGGGATCGAGCGCCCGAACCCGCTGGAGTGTATCCACCGCCGAGAGTCCATCCTCCAGGTGTTCATCTTGAATCCCGGCGATGCTCATCAAAATCTGAATGGCTTCCTGCTCACTCTCCCCGATGACCGCATTGTGACGCCGCTCGAGAAGCTCAACGAGGTCGTGCCAGCGCTCCTGACCTTCCAGCAGATCCAGAAGAGCGGTAAATGCTCCTTCATGATGAGGAGCGAGTTGGAGCACATCTCGAAAATGGACCTCCGCCTCCACCGGCTCTTCCAGAACGTCTCGCCACAGTCGGGCCAGAGTGAGATGTAATTCCTCAGAGAGATCGGGGTCCACCACCTGAGCGAGCACTTCTCCCAGCAGTTCTACGAGAAGTTCCCAGGCTCCTTCAGCTCCTGCCAACTCCTCCAGCGCTTCTCGGTATCGATTCTGATCGACATCTAATTTCCAGGCTTCGGCGAACGCCCGAAGAGCGTCGTCTTTTCGGTCGAGCCGATCCCGAAGGAGAGCACCACACCCATAAAAGTGCTCCGCCTTGACCGATGGATCCATCGCCAGCTCTCGGCGTCGTTCGGTCAACGCGTAGAGATCCTCCCAGCGACTCTGCTCCCGATACATCAAATCCAGATCGTGGGCCACCTCTTCGAGCCATTCATCCTGCTCGGCCAGCGCTTCCAGGGCCTTGATGGCATCCGGTTGATGCTCAATACGTTCCAGAAGATCTCGATAAACACCGAGAGCCTGCGGAATCTCGAAGAGCTCCTCGGAGAGAACCCGAGCCAATCGAAGCTCCAGATCGAGTCGAACCTCCAGATCGGCGCGACCCGGTCCTGCCAGTCGTCGCTGGGCGATCTCGGTCCAATCCGCCCACTGCATCTCTGCCTGCAGGAGTCGATCGAGCTCCGCCAGGGCTCGAGGGTGCTCGGGCTCATTTTCGAGCATCCGTCGAAAGATACGAATGGTCTGCTCGACGTCGTTCAACTCCTCTTCCGCTACCACAGCCCATTCTTTGAGCACTGCCAGCCGGGGAGCTCCGGCTTCCACAATATCCACCTTCTGACGCATCAACTCTACGAGGTCGAAGTATTGCTCCTGCTTTCGATAAATCCTCTCCAGCGCCTCCATGGCCGGTAAATCGTCGGGATCCACTTCTCGAATCTGGCGATAGGCTTCAATGGCCTCGATGGGCTGATTCAAAACCTGGTCCCGCAGAGTCCCGATTCGGCGCAAGAGTGTGAGCCGCTTATCGGGTTCTGCAAACCGAGCCTGCTCGGTGAGATTCTCACAGAGCCGCTCGGGCTGCTCCGTAACCTCGAACAGCCGCTCCAGGGCCTCGAGGATCGTAATATCTGCCTCATCAAGCTCCCGAGCCCGCGTATAATAATCGATCGCTTCATCGGGCTTTTCGAGTTTTTGACTGGCCAATCGCCCCAGGCGTTTCCAGATGGCCAGGGCCACGAAGGAATCGGCACTCTCGGCGGCTTCCACAAGGGTCGCGGCCCCGTCTTCCAGGCGGCCCACTCCATTGGCCAACTCCAATAACTTCTGGCGTCGCTCTTCATCATCGGGCTGTGCGATCACCGCCTGAGAGAGCGCGTCTAAGGCTCCGTCGGGGTCACCGAGGCGCTTCTGGCGGAGCTGAACCAACTCGTCCAGGATCTCCAGCCGCTCAAAATCACTGACCCCGGCCTGCAGTCGAACCTCCAGGATGTCGTCGAGGCGATTGTACTCCCCGCGCATTCGATAAATCGGCTCCAGGGTCCGCGCCAGTTCCAGACGCAACTGAATTCGGCTCGGATCTTCTGCCAGCTCCAGGTCCACCTCTC
>SKNI01000109.1 GCA_007120615.1 Myxococcales bacterium
TCGATCTGAGCCTGCTCTCCACCCTGCGCCAACACCTGCGGCGCTATAAGAACAGCCACTGCTAGCAGCACCGCCATCAAAATCCACGACTTTTTGTCTCTCTTCTGAAGCATCCGACCTCCTCACTTCCACTGACCCACTTACCTGACTAGCCTTGGGTTAATCTTTATACCGATTTGACAGCAAGAAGGCTACTGCCTCACGAGCGCTCTCATCACAGTAGCCGTAGCGCTGCTTGAGATTGGTCAGGGTGGTCTCCACAGACTCCAACTCTCCCGATGAAAGATTCTCCTCATCGCCCTCGAAGTAGGTCAACAGATTCTCTTCGATACGCTGAATTTGCTTTTGTCTCTCCGAGAAAAAGGCCTCCTGCAACGCCTCAAAGATGGTGGGAAAGATTCGTCGGTAGTCCACCGCTTCCCCCGGATGGTCGATGGTATAGGCAGCGATCGATGAGATAAGGCTACGCCGGAAATCTTCCGGGTCTTCTTCGATATTGATGGTGTCCTCGATCTCTTCGAGAAACTCCAGATCGGGATCGACGTATTTTCCTGTGATCTTATTGTAGACCTTCTCGCCTTTTAGTGACTGGCTTACGTGGTCCATATAACGGGAAAATAATTCTTCGTATTGATTCTCTTCGACCAGTCCCATGGCACTGCGAATCTCCAGATCGATCATATCGAGATAGCGCTCTCGGACCACGTCAATGAAATCTCCGTGACGGTGATAGGGGCCGTCGGGCTTCATCTGAAGAAAGGGAAAGACGCTGGGGTCTTTGACCAGGTCTTCGAGTTCTTCAAATACCGCCAGCGGTGAGAGAGTGGGATATTTTTCATTCTGACTGGCGTTGAGGAGAATCATCTTCATCTCTCGGGGACTCGCCCCGTAACGCCCCTCATATTGAGCCGACCCTTCCCCTTCTTCCATCAGGTCGGGAATGATCGCCTTGAGCTCTCTGGCACGCTCCGGCCCGATATTCGACGGAACCTTACCCCGGGCATAGAGGTCGGCCTTCTCCAGGGGGGCGAGCTGGGCCACGATATCGCGAATCGAGGTGTCGTATTCGTTGGATTGAGGTCGCTTCAACCGAGTCAACACCGCCCACAGGGCTGAGACGAACGTCGTATGTGGAGCAATTCGTTTGATGAAATTGATGCTCTTGATCTGCTCCCGATAGATCAGCTCCTCCACCGTATAGTCTAGCAAATAGGGAACCCGAACCAACTCCACTCGCCCTTTAAAGGAGGAGTAATCCGCGGTCTGTTTATAGGCGTCGAGATAGTCCTCATTAGCCGTCGCCATCAGAACTTCATCGAGGTGAAGGATTCGATTCTCCAGCGATACCCGACCTTTCTCACTGGTCGCCAGAAGGTATTTATTGAAGTCTGGATGCCGTTTGAAGAGATCATCGTATTCAATAAGTCCGCGGTTGGCGTCGACGAGATCACCGAACGGCTCAAAAATTGTCTGATTTTGAAGACTTACCGGCAGGGCCGACAAACTTCGGTCGACGGTCAATTGTCGAAGCGATGCGTCAACCCTCATCTGAGGCTCCACGGTCACCGCCCCGGTGCGGTAGCGTCGGCTGATGAAGAATCGCTCCACCTGAACATGGCGCATGACCTTGCGAAAATCCCCGCGATAGGCCGTCAAAAGGGCATCAAAGATCTGGCGATTGGTATGGCTCAGGTCTCCGCGCAGGATATAATCACTCAGCGTAAACGGCACCGACGGATCTTCGGTCTGATCGTCGGGTTCTTGCTCCAGGCGGGCCCGAGCATTATCGCTGTCGGTCTCTTCGCTGGGGATGATCAACTCCGAGATGCTCTCACGGAGCATTCGCTCCCGCTGTTCCGGTGGAATCAGCAGCAGTGGATGATCTTTGATATCGCTCGCGATCTTGGCGTCGATATCCTCCTCATCGATGAAGGCGAAGGTGTCGAGTTCTTTGGTATCTCCCGCCCGCGCCCGGTACCCACCGAAACCGATCGAGGATCCCTGGGCCATTTTCTCGTTGGGAAAGACCCAGTTAAAACGGTAAAGCGCCCCCTCTTCGGTGGTCGAGTAGAACTCCAGAGCCCGCATAATCGTATCCACCAGCGTGCTCTTGGCGCTGCCGTTGGGTCCGTGGAGCAGGATCAATTTATTAACCCGTCCCTCACGGACGAAATTATCGAGCAGTCGAAACACCCGCTCCTGAGCACGGGCCTGGCCGACCAGTCGATCGCGCCCCTTATCGAAAGGAGCGTCGAACAAACCGAAATGGGTCACCTCGCCCCACACCAGCGGCTTGGAGTCTCGTCCGAAATATAAGAAGCAGTCCCGCAGATATTGGACACTATTTCGCGCGTGACGGCGCGGATGGTGTGTAAAGGTGTCCATAAACTGAGGAAAACTCATGATCCGTCGATTTGCCTCGAAATCCTCTCGGACCTCGGACGCGACTTCGTCGAGAAGCTGGTGGCTATCGTTCATAGGTTCCGTATCCGCAGGTAGAGGAGATGGGGTTCAACTTTTTCTATCGTCTTGATTTAGCGCGCGCGAACCATAAAGCTCAACGGCTCGTCTCGTAAAATATCGCAGCGATCGTCATTACAAACGCTGAAGTCCGCCCGAGCCGTCACTTCGTAATCCCCGGGCTCTCCGGCGGTAATCGTCACCGGGATCGTTGCCCGTTCGTCCTGAAGGTCCATGGCGTCAGACCCCAGTCGGGTGGCTCCATATTTCAGGGCGTCGACCTCGTCGAATTCGATCGCCCAGGGAAACTCCAGATTGATCTTCAAATCAGGTCCCGGCACTAACTGTAGATGGACCTCCGCTTGATTTCCAACCTCGATATCAGCACCGTTGACGGTCATCGTGAATTGGTCCGAGCGATCACGGGCGTCGTCAAAGTCCGATGGTTGAGCTTCATCATCGGGCCTCTCTTCATCAATCTCTACGGCGGTTGCCTGATACTCATCTCGCTCGCATCCGACCATCAAGACCGATCCTGCCGCGATGAGCGCTATAAATAGAACAACCAGTCTGTCATCTGTCATTTCAACCGTCCTTAAGTTTCGCAATTGCCGGCCACAAAAACCATGAATACCCCTGCGCCCCATATGGACTCCGGGGCAACCGGCTAACGAGGCACGATATTGTTGTATTCCGACGCATTTGGCAAACCGACCTTCACCGGTTTGACTGTCGTTTCGAGAGCCTGTTTCACGAAGATTGCCGCCGGCGGGTAGCCCTGTTAATGTGAGCACAATTACTCGGTCCGATCTTCCTGATGGTTTCAATTTGATGATGCACAGCACCAAATTCGATTCGTCAACTTTTCGGGCGCTCTTTTTGTTGAGCATTTTCCTCGTTGGCGCCTGCACCTCAGATCCCACGGATCTCAGCGTTGAGGTCTGCGGCAACTTTGAGGTGCCCGACGAGGTCGACGCACTTCGGATAACTCTGTTGGACGCCGAGCGAAACCAACTTCGGGCCAGCGTCCTTCCACTTCTGGAATGTCCCGCTGACCGAATCCGGCCCCTTCCTCAGCGCACCACCTTTCGGGACGTCAATCCGAACACCGAACTCGTTCTTATCGCCGCCCTCCATGACCAGGTTGTCATCGCTCGTACGGAGCGTCGCATCGAGGAATTGGGTGAGGTTCGGATCAACCTTAGCACTTCCTGTCGAGGGAGCCAGTGTACGCTGGGCCAAGCCTGTGTCGGAGGTACATGTGTCTGGACTCCCACCGGTTCCGATGTCAATTGCTCCGGCTCTCCCCTCGACGAGTCTGACGCCGGCATCTCGGATGTCGGAGTCCCGAGCGACGCCGGCGAAGGCGAGCAAACAGCTCCTCCGCCACGGTATTGCCCTGCGGATGAAACGTAACTCTTCTTTCGACGATATGTTCGCCATGAGCCCACAGTCTCGGACAGCCACCAGCCCCTCACGCCGGCTGCTTTTTTTGATGATCGCCGCCGCGGTGTCCTCGATGGGTATCGCCATCGGGTGTTCCGATACCAATTTATACAGCCCCACCCACGAGTTGCGCCAAAATGATCGTGTGGGCGTCACCGGGCGGGTATGCAGCGAAGATCCTGTGGCGGCTCGTTTTCCCCTGCGTATCATCCTGGTTGTCGATGAGTCCAACGGTCCTCTCTACTCCTCCTATGACTCGGCCAGTCAACGAATTCAGGTGCTTCGGGACTTCGTCCAGACTGCCACGGCCACCCGAGAAAATGAGATCGCGGTGATCGGATATGGTGGTGTCGCCCGAAAGATCGCTCCTGAAACCGACAGCTTCACCAGAAACCCCGGCGATCTCAACAATGCCCTGACCCAATTACAAAACCCCGTGGGATGCTTCGCTGAAGGTCAATGTCGAAATCTACGGGGCGCTGTACAACTGGCCCGTACGCTCATTGAAGATGACATCGCCCAGACCCCCAGAGGGTTGCGAACGATTACGCAATACACGGTCATCCACCTGCACTCCGGGGCCCCTTCTCCGCTGGCCGACGGCGCCGATTGTTGCGCCGACGGAGACATCCAATGCCAGGATGAGCAACAGGGTCCTTCCTATGAATGCGAGGCCCAGCTGGCGGGAGATGGCGTCTCCGAATTACGCCAGGCCATCGCCAACCGGGGCGCATCGGGACTTCGATATCACACCATCCACTGGGCCGCGGAAGCCCCCGACGAAGACGGCGATGATCTCGATGACTCGATTCAGCCCATTCTTGAGAGTATGGCCTTTAATGGTCGCGGCTCTTTCCAGCGGTTCAACGTGGTCGACAACTTTACCCTGGCATCGGTCAACCTTCTCGGTGCCCGAGTTGCCTACCATGCCCGGATGGTCATCGCCTCCAATATGAATGTCCTCCCCGGCCCTGACGGCCCGGTGGTCGACTCCGACAGTGACGGGCTCCCCGATCATATCGAAGAGGAGTTGGGCACCTCCCCGACCAACCCGGACACCTCCGGCGATGGAATCACGGATCTGGTCAAACTCCTCGCCGGGTTTGATCCCCAGGCCTACGAGCCATTCGTAGGCTGTGAGAACCTGCCCGAACAAGACCTCGATTCGACCTCCGACGGCCTCACCGATTGCGACAACCGGGTCCTGGGCACCGACCCTTCGCTCATCGATAGCTCCGGCGACGGCATGCCCGATGTTATGGAGGTCCGTTTTGGTACCAACTTTCTGCGCCGCGATGCTCATCTGGATTATGACGGCGACGGAGTTTCCAACGGCGATGAGATCCGTCAGCACACCGACCCTCGAAGCGTCGATAATGACCAGCACCTCACCTATGGTTATCGTTATCACATCGAGGATGAAGGATTTGTTCGCGATCTGCGCGCCGAGCGGCTTCGCGATCTCACCGGCGTTGATATCGTCAATATAAGTGGTGGAAGTACTGCCGGGGTGGGCACGGTCTTCTATGATCCCTCGGATCAGACTCTGGCCTGGAGGGACGCTTCGGACAGCAACCCGGGACCACCCGTCAAAATCGATGAAGATCAGCCCCTGCTTCTGGCCTCCAGCTCCTGGTCCCCGGAGCAAGGAGAGGACGGCCGATTCATCGAGGTGGAGCTCGAAGCACAAGACCTCCCCGAGGAGCGAGTCAACGAAACGGTCCGCGTCGTCTTTCGTGATCGGCAATGTCTTCGCTATACCATTCGAAATATCAAGCTGATGGAGACCCTGGAACTCGACGACGGAACCGCTGCCGGAACCAATCGAATTCTCCTCTTTTTCAGCCAGGCTCCCGACGGCCGTCTCGATGTCCCCGGTCCTTTTCGTATCGCTTCGATTCCGATTCGCTATACTGCCGAGGAACGATCGCCGTCCGCTGCATTGATCGAAGTTGCTGATGAGCAATTCGTTCGCCCCCGGCTGTTCAACGCGCCCTGGGAGCTGTCAGAATAGTGCAATAAATTACATTATCTTTTTTCCCCGTAAATGATAGGGTAGCGCCTATCTGTATAGACTCCTTAGTCCGTGACGAGATCATCATGAACGCAATAACCTCCGCTATCTTTTCTTGCCCCGTCTGGGTGATGGCTGACGCCGGTGTTGGAGAAGTCCTCAAAGAATATCTCGATGCCGGGGGCTGGATGATGTACGTCATCCTCAGCGTGTCCGCCATCGGGGTCACCCTCTTTTTGCTGAGGATGTTTGACCTCTATGTGGGGTATCGCCTCAACGCCCGGGCATTTACCAGACGAATCGTCGATTATATCGAGCATCGCCGATTTCGCGAAGCCCTGGACGGCTGCGAGATATCCACTCGTCATCCCCTGGTTTTCATTATGAAAGCCGGTCTGCTTCGCAGCAACCAGCGCCCCCGTGATATTGAGCGAGCCATGGAGAAGGAGATGTTCTCTTCGTTACCGGGGCTCCAAAAGCGAGTGGATCTGATGGCAGTCCTGGCCAACACCGCCACTCTCCTCGGCCTTTTGGGAACCATCTTCGGACTGATCGCGGCGTTCTCCTCGGTGGCGGCAGCCTCCGCTGTGGAACGACAGGAAGCCCTGGCGGCCGGTATCTCGCAGGCGATGTACACCACCGCGTTCGGTATCTCCGTTGCGGTTCCTCTGTTGATCTTCCACCACATCCTGGCCAAGCGGGTAGAGCGAATTGTGATCGAGGCCGAAGGCGGCGCCACGGCGTTGATCGTCGCGCTCACCGGTGTCGCTCACGAAGAGGCAGCACAGGGAGAAGACGGGCAACTCGACCCCTGAGCCCTGGGACCTCTTTCTTCTAATTCTTTCATCTCGACGAGAACTACGTGTTTGGAAAGAAACGACGATTTCATTCAAGCAGCGAGCCCGATGACCTCAACGTCATCCCGGTTATGAACCTCTTTATGGTTCTTATCCCCTTTCTGCTACTGGGTGCCGCTTTTTATCAAGTGGGAGTCATCCCGACCTCCACCGCGACCCATGACCCGTCGGCTTCCGACATCCCGGAAACACCGACCACCGTGGCTGCCAATCTTGTCATCGAACCCGACGCGATCACCGTGACCTTTGCCAGCACCAGCCTGTCCGAGGAAGAACTCGCCGAGATCGCCGGACGTTTTCCCCACGAATCAGGAGAGGACTTTAACCTCGAGGGGCTCCAGCGGCATCTTCGCGACATCAAAGAGAAATACCCCCAGAGTACGACCATGACCGTCCTTCCCCACGACGGGCTGGATTACCAGTCCCTGGTGGAGGTCCTTGATGCATGCCGAGAATACCCCGTGGACCCCGAGAACCCGGAGGCCGGTCATGAGGAACTCTTCCCGGTTACGGTCTTCTCTAAATTACTCCGCGCCGAAGTGGAAGTAGCCGATACCCCTGATGAGAACTGACGGAAATCGACCATGTCCAGCCAATTTTTAAAAAAGAAAAAGCCTCGGGGGCTGATGCTGACCTCCCTGCTGGATATGTTCACCATTATCCTCATCTTCTTGATCGTTAGCTTCGAAGCCGAAGACCAGGACTTTCAACTCGACCCCGACGTAACCTTGCCGGATTCGGCGGCCCGGTCGGTATTTACACCCGCCGTCAGCGTAACCGTCAATCCTCAGCGATTGATTGTAGAAGGTGAGCCGCTTATGGAGCTTGAAGACGGTCGCTTCTCAGCCGATGTCTACTCCGAAGGCGAAATCGAAACTCTCGTCACACGGCTCGAAGAGATCTTCTCCAGCGGCAATTACGGTCGCGGCGGGGAAGAGGCAGTAGTTATGATTCAGGCCGATAAAGATATGGATTATCAGACTCTCTATCTGGTGATGAGGTCCTCGTCGATGGCCGGTTTTTCCCGCTATCGACTTGCCATCATGAAGAATTGAGCCCCGAAGGATCACCCATGAAAACAACCTATTTAACTCATTCGGTTCTCACCATATCGAGCCTCTTTGTAGGCAGCGCTCTGGCCCTGTGCCTGGCACTTTATCCGATGTCTGCCACCGCTCAGCAACCCGCCGATGACACCGTGGAGGCTGCCGGGGATGGAGAAGATACCGAAGACGCCGAAGGGCAGGAAGAAGCCCAGACTTCATCTTCGCTGCAACGGGGCGGTCGAATGGAGTTTGACGCCCGGGTCATTCGCGGAGAGCGGGCCGGTTCGGGGGCGGTTTTTCTCTTTCAGCGCCCCCCTCGACCACTCCCCTCGATGATCGAGCGACGCTCAAGTTACCTGCAGGGAACGGTTCATCGAGTCTTCGGCGATGAAGGAGTTCAACGTCTGGATCAATCACGCGAAGATCAATGAATTTGTTTTTCTTTATTTGAGTTGTCATGAACAGTGTCATTGCCAACCGATACCACCTCCTTGTTTCTCTTGAGGAAGTCGATCATCAGCCCACTCGTTGGGCTGCGCTTGATCAGACGCTCAAGGGACGGCGCCCCCTTGTGGCCGTGGAGATGGTGGTCCCGGATAAAGCGCTGCTCCAACAAGTGGCTCAGGGGGTCCAGGCAGCCGCCCAGATCGGGGACCCTTCCTTCAGTCAGGTCATGGGGTTGGAGCAAGACGGCGATCAGTATTTCGTAATCCGAGAGTTGCTCCCCGGAGAGTCCGTTGAATCCCTGACGGAGCGGCTTCGTCACGGACAATCGACTCTCCCCATCGCCCACGCGCTATCGATCGTCGCCGCCGCCGCAAGGTCTCTGGGACAGGCCCACAACTTCACCCCACGTCTTGTTCATGACCGAATCACACCACGTTCGGTTTTCATCGATATCGACGGCAACGTCCGGATTCTCAATCTCGGCATCGACGGTGCCAGAAATCAATTTCACCAGCGCACTGGAAGCGGCACCCTTGAGGATCTGCGCCATATGTCGCCCGAGCAGTGCATGGGCACCTGGCAGGCGCCGCAGAGCGATGTCTTTGCTCTGGGGGTCCTCCTGTGGGAGTTGCTGGCCGGGCGCCCGCTCTTTGCCCAGGAGTCCGACTTCGACGTCATGGAGGCGATCTGTGAAGAGCCCATCGAGGCGCCTTCGACGTTTAATAGCCAGGTCCCTCCGTTGCTCGATTCCCTGGTACGCAAGGCCCTGGCGCGACCGGCAGAAAAGCGCTTCCCCGATGCCACCCGAATGGCCGCCTCCCTCGACCGGCTGCTGTCGAACCTTACCAACAAGAAACGACCGGATCTGGCGAAATTTCTCCGCACTCACTTTCCCAACCGGGTCGCCCGCTGGGAATCCATCATTCGAGTGGCCGGGTTTGACCAGATTGAAGACACAAAACGGCTCCTCTCCAGCCTGTTTCCCGGAGCATCACCTGTCGAGGAAGATCCCACCCTCGTCAATACCCGCGTCAAAATCGAGGAGTTAACCCAGCCCATTCAGCCCACCCCGGCGGCGGCCGGATATACGTCCGACCCGACCGCTGAGATGGACGCCCTGGATAAACAGAAAATTCGGGACCAAGATCGTACGGAGCGGGTGTCCGGAACCGCCATTGGGATGCTCTTTTCCGAAGACGATGACGATGAAGAAACTCAGGTTCTCCCCAACTACCAGACGCCACAGGTCGCCGAACCAGCGGCGCCTGAGCCCCTCGAAGCTCCGGCCGAGGCCGGTTCCGAAGAGTTCATCAGTGAGTTATTCGACGCCATTGAAGGAGACGACCTCTTCGGCAATTTCGGCGACCAGGATGAACCAGAAGTCGACATCACCTCAGATGAGCCAACCGTTGAAGAAACGGTGGAGTTTGCGGCCCCCGCCGCAAAGCAATCTCAGCCCGACCAGATGGAAACTGCCGACCGCTCGGTGCCCGAGGAGGTCCTGTCCAGGTCCGCCAATAAACCGGATCTTACCTCGTCAGACGGTCTCTTCTCCGAATTTCAGCCTTCAGCCGCACCGTCTCCGACACCCAGTCCGGCGCCGGAACCCTTGCCGAAACCGCAGTCCACTTCCGAGCTTCCCGGGCAAAGTGCAGAACCGCAGCCAGCCCCTTCGGCTGCCATCGAAAGCAGACTCCCCGGTGATTCCGACCCGACCGAGGTATTTGCAGAGACTCAATCTGCCGAAACCAGTTCTGCGGAGCCTGTCGATCCACCCCGTCGGCCTCCCACACCGGAAGACCACGCGTTTATCCCTCGGATCTGGGATGATGACGAGATCGATGGCGACGATGATGAACTCACGGTATCCCTGGAATTGGATGAATTCATCAACACCAGGGATAAACCACGACTGTTGCGCGAGGATCAACGCTCGGCCACACCGGTCGCGGAAGTCGTTCTCACGTCGGGCAATCAGGCGTTGGAGTCTTTCGTCCTTCGCGGTGTCTTCAACCGGACCTTCAAAGCCGCCGGGATGTCATTTACGGTCATTCTCAAGGGCAAGAAGGCGGTACTGCAGGTTGCCGAGCCCCGTCGGGGCTATATCCAGCGTGCTCGCTCCGAGGAATCGCAGAGTCTTCAGAGTATCGAAGGTGATGTGGTACTCGAAGTGGGCGACCGCGCCATCGTGGAGGGTGACCCGCTCACCTATTATATCCGATTTTTCTACCCACCTAATCCGCCAGCTCGCCAGACTCGAAGCCAGATGGCCCGTCTTGCACTGGCGGCAGCGGCCTCCTTTCTGGCAGCGGCCTCTCTCCACGTTATCGCCGTGCTCGGCTTTATCACCCTCTCCGCTTCTCTGGGAGTGAGCCTGGTCGTCGAAGAGCCTCCTCCGGAAGAAATTTTTGCGGAAGGAGAACTCGCCGATATTGAAGAACCCGAGATCGAGGAGCCTGAACCCGAGCCGCCGACACCGCAGCCCGAGCCTGAACCCCAGCCTCCGGCCGACCCGGCGGAGCAGGAAGTGCAGATTCCTCAGGCCGTTCGTGAGCAACTCGATGAGCGCCGCAGAGAACGCGCAGAGACCAGCGACGCTCCTCAGGACAGCGCCGACGACCTTCTCGGTCAGTTGACCTCTCCGGAGATCGGCGCCGGGGAGTCACTCTCTGATGTCGTCAGCAATATCGACGCGGTCTCCGAGACCCAGTCCGACTCTCAATTTCGAGTCGGCGGCACCCTGGGGGCCCTCGATGACGAAGGTCCAAGTATCGCCAGTGGTGGAGGTGGTCGCCTCGGGGAGCTCTCCGAAGGACGAGCTGACCGCGAAGCCGGTCGCCTCGACGAGAGGGAGACCTCCGGCGAAGTTCGAGGAACCGTCACCAACGTCTCCGCCCTTACTCAGGTCCAGGGAAGTCTGGCCCGCTCCGAGATCGAACGCATCGTAAATCGCCATCGAGGCGCTATCACCGGATGTTATGAGCGTGCTCTAAACGATAATCCCAATCTCAGCGGTCAGATCACCTTCGAGTGGACCATCACAAGCAGCGGCGATGTCAGCTCCGCTCGTGAACAAACCAGCTCCCTCGGTTCGGGTCAGGTATCCAACTGTATTCTCGGTATCATTCGTGGAATGAGTTTTCCAAATCCCGAAGGTGGCGGCTCCGTTGAAGTCGCGTATCCCTTCGCTTTCCAGGCTTCTATGTGAAGCCCTTCTGGAGGTCTATGATGTTGTCAAAGTGGTACGCTGTCCCCGCCGTTCTTCTCTCCTCGCTGGCAATCGCCGGCTGTGGCGGAGACGACGCGTCCGTTGATATATGTGAGGGAAAAGAGTTGATCCCTCATCTTTCTCCCGTCTCTCTTGGAGAATTCAGCGCGTCCCAGACTCCCTTTCAATGGAATCTGGTACTTCACTCCCCCTGTGATGAAGCGGTGACCATATCGGAGGCATGTCTGGTGGGCGATAATGTCGGGGAGTTCGTAATGGAAGGCCCGGATCGAATGGTCGCCAGTCGAGATCGAAATAGCGTCGTCCGACTGACCTATGAACGAAGTAGCGCCGCCGAGCAGGACGATATCGCCCTCGTCGTTCAATCCGACGCGGACAACGCCCCTACCCTGGTGGTTCCTATCTGTGCTCGCGTCGTAGACGGGAGCCCCTCCGACGAATCTCTGGAGTGTGACTCCCCGGTGGCCATTCCCTCGGAAGGGGAACAGGTCGACGGGCTGTGTTCCTGATTCCAATTGACCGGCTGGCTCAGAGAGTCGGCCGGTCAAAGGCGGGATAAAACGGGGAGGCGTCGCCTCCCTGAGATACATAGGAAGCGTAGGTATTCCACCAATTCTGGGTCACTTCGTCGACCCGTTCCATATGCATTGCCAACTCCCGGTCCAGCTCCCGATTTATCTCTCGGCGCTCTGTGACTCGCTCGTGGATCGCCTCAATATCATAGACGGCGAGGTCATTTCGCACGGCGACCCGGGCGGTGATCAAATCTAGCTCCACCTCTGCCAGCCTCACCTGAGCCTGCGCTCGATCGCGGCGAAGTTGCGCCAGCCGAACTCGAGAATCCACCAGATCATTGAGCGAGGTGACCGCCGCCGTTGCATCGCTGGGCCAATCGCCCTGGCTGCGAACCTGCTGGCGCCATGCTTCAATCTGACGCAATTGCATGCGAGCCTCGTCTCGTTTGGCTCGGGCGATGGCTACGCTGTCTTCGGCGTCGGCGATTAACTTTCGACCTTCCGCGGGCACATTGGGATCGTGAATACTGATCGGCTCGACTCCCGACGCACACCCTCCCACAAATCCCAGGGTTGCGATCAGAGCCA
>SKNI01000693.1 GCA_007120615.1 Myxococcales bacterium
CTATGTGCTGCTGCGTCGGCAGCGGGGTAGACGGGACTCGAACCCGCGACCTCCGGCGTGACAGGCCGGCATTCTAACCAACTGAACTACTACCCCGAATCTTCCCTTTCACGCCACGTGCCTTATATTACTTCGGCGTGAACCGGGTTGGTTCAATGGGCGTAACAGGACTTGAACCTGTGACCTACGGCTTGTAAGGCCGCCGCTCTCCCAACTGAGCTATACGCCCGCAAGCGATGCACCGAAGAGTAAACTCACTCTTCGAAGCGGAGAGGGAACATAAATAAGGCCCGTTGCCCCGTCAAGCAAAATTGCGAAAAAGAGTACTTCTTCTCAAAATCAACTCGATCCCGGCCCGATATGGTGGCGTTTTGGAAAAGATACTTGCTAAGAAACACACCTTTCGTTATGAAACGTGGCCTGTTGCGGTCGAGTATATGACTGTTTCACAGAAACTGATGAATTACGCAGCCCGGGAAATTGTGCTCGGGCTTGATTCGTTGGGTACCATGCAAGGGCGTTTGGCTGTTAAAAACGCCACCACTGGACGGGCCCATAGCTCAGTGGAAGAGCCGCCGGCTCATAACCGGCCGGTCCCTGGTTCGAACCCAGGTGGGCCCACTGAACACGGCCATGTAGGTCGCGATCGACAAACGAACCGCTCTTCGATGTACTCGAGGAAGGCGATCAGGAGATCATGAACTTTGACGCGTACACACAGTGCGGGCAACCCACACGCAACGAGTGTTGCCCCACCGTCATCAAGACCCCCGGGTCAACGGGACACGGCGCGACCGGACCACGCACCGCAACAAAAAACCAGGTCCAAACGCAAGACTGAAGGCGTCTGAATTTAAATTCAGGCGCTTTTTCTATTCGGGTAGAAATTACCGGCGAGGTGAACATTGAAAGAACAGTTGGCATTACTTCGAGAATTGCAAAATATCGATCTCGAACTCGACGAAATTACGAATAAAAAAGAAGATATCGTAGCCCGCCTCAAGGAGAATACGGGGTTTCTCGACAAATTGGTCGAGGATCTCAACTCCCAGAAGGAGGAGCTCGAGGAGATTCGCTCTCTTCAGCTGCGAAAAAACGACGACCTCAAAGAGGTCAAGTCGCAGCTCTCAGAACGCCAGAAGCGTCTCCGGGAAGTGGGCTCGGCCAAAGAATATAATGCAGTAGAAAAAGAGATTGAGAGCTTCAAAAAGTCTGCCGAGCAGACCGAAGAAGAGCTACTGCATCTTCTGGAGGTCATCGAGTCCACTGAAGAGTCGATCAAAGAGAAAGAGGACAAGATCGTTCAGCTGCGGGAAGGAATCGCCTCCGATGAGGGGGAAGCTGAAAAGCGACTGGCCGAGCTCGACTCTCAGATCAAAGCCCTCGAAGAGCGTCAGGAAGAGGCGCGCGGTGAGGTCTCCAAACGGGTGATTCATAAATACGACTTCATCCGCAGTCGCCGTCCGGGGTTGGCCATCGTCGCCGCCAAGGAAGGTCATTGCGAGGGTTGTTTTATGGCGCTGCCACCTCAGCAATTCATCGAGATTCAGCGGGGCCAGTCTCTTGAGATCTGCCCGAGCTGCAACCGGATTCTCTATTTCTGGGAAGACGCCATCGGTGAAGCCTCTCCTTCGGAAGCCTTAAAGGCCGAAGAAGCATAAGGGAAGAGTTCGCCTGTGCCAGCGGTTCTCTTTAACGGACCGCGCTCTGGTTGAGATGATCGCCGGTCGCTTGATTGCGACGGGAGGAAAGTCCGGGCATCGCAGGACGAGGTGGTCGGTAACGCCGACCGGGGGCGACCCCAGGGACAGTGCCACAGAAATAAACCGCCCGGCTTTTTGCCGGGTAAGGGTGAAAAGGTGAGGTAAGAGCTCACCGGGATGACGGTGACGTCATCCGTCCAGGTAAACCCCACCTGATGCAAGGTAAATTGAGGTCGAGGCGTAAAGCCTCCAGGGTGATCCGCCTTGCAGACCTCAGGTAACCGCTCGAGCCCGCCGGCAACGACGGGCCTAGATGAATGATCATCTTCGCCTCTTTGGCGAGACAGAACCCGGCTTACGGACCAGAGCGTATAAACCCGACCCGCCCTTTGGCGGGTCGGGTTTTTTTATTCTTGATCACCTGCGCGGTGAACCCGCTCGACGGCGGCCATCAGCCGGGTATCATCGCGCATCGTGGTGTCGAGACGAGCCAGAAGAGAATCAAGCCCCGCCCCGCTTCGAACTGAGACCGGCTGCAAGAGATCAACCGCGGTCTGGGCCATGACATCGAGGTTGAGGTAGGTATCGACGTCAAGCTCCGTGAGCAGCAGGCCTTCTTCAATCACCAATTGCACCAGCGCTTCGGGTTGAGAATAGATGTCGACGTCATTTTGATGCAGAACCGGTCGTCGAAGGCGATACTCATCGGACTCGGCGATGACCATCAGGGTGGGACCGAACTCCACCTCTTCCGGCAGATGGATACACCACTGACCGAAGATATTGGTGGTGGTCTCTCGCAACCCATCATCAACAGACTCGCCCCTCTCATCGACGTTGGTGAGGCGTACAATAATCTCGGCAACGGGAAGCTCCCCTTCCAGGGGTGCGGCATGAGCGGTGGGGATCAATCGTTGCCACCAGCGCTCGTCCAGCTCTGCCATTCGCCCGTCGGGAGCCAAAACCTGCCCCGTCAGCCGTCGGGGGTGAAAGGGCAGCGCTTTTTCCTCTTCCGTTGCCCCCACACAATCGACCTGAGCGGCTTCATCGGAGAGGTCAATGGCCCCTTCCATGAGCCGATCCTGGTCAAAAAACGCCGCCCCTTCGTCATCGTCGACAACCAGCTCTGCGGGCTCCTGAGATCCAGAATCGCAGGAGACGATGAAGAGAAGGACGGACATCAATACCAATTTACGCATAATTCCTCTTATTGGAGTCGATCGAGAATCAGCGGGGGCTGCTCCGGCTCCGTATTGCCGATGGAGATCGCCGCCTTGAGACGCTCGTGGACATCATCGAGGTTTTTGTCGTCGTTATAATGAATGGTCAACAGCGACTCTCCGCTCTTAACGGAGGCCCCTCGCTTTTTGTGAAAGACCAGACCCACGGCGTGATCGATGGAGTCTTCTTTGGTCTTTCGTCCGGCGCCCAATTGCATCGCGGCGATACCTACGCCCTGAGCATCGATGGCTTCTACAAAACCCGAATCCCAGGCGGTAAATTCGACCTGATTGCTGGCCGTCGGGAGAAGTGAGAAGTCCTTACACACCCGGGGGTCTCCGCCCTGCTCTTCGATGATTTGAGCGAAGACATTCATAGCCGTTCCGTCTCTAAGAAGCTCCCGAAGGCGCATCTTCGCCGATCCCCGGTCGGTCATATCGCCGGAGACATTGAGCATCTCGGCGACCAACTCTACGGTGATCTCGGTGAGGTCTTCGGGACCTTCTCCGCGTAGAGTCTCGAGGCTCTCGATGACCTCCAGACTATTACCCACGGTCCTTCCCAGGGGTTGATCCATATCGGTGATCAGCACCCGCACCGGTCGATCCATGGTGGCCCCGATCTCGATCATGGTCTGACCGAGTTCGCGGGCCCGGTCGATATCTTTCATAAACGCCCCACTTCCCACCTTGACGTCCAACACCAACGAGTCGATGCCCTCGGCCAACTTCTTGCTCATGATGGAACTTGCGATCAGGGGAATGCACTCCACCGTCGCCGTCACATCACGGAGAGCGTAGAGCTTTTTATCGGCCGGAGCGATCTCTTTGGTCTGTCCGATGAGACCGAGTCCAATCGTATCGACGAGCTCTTTGAATCGCTCTACCGATTGGTTGACGTCAAAGCCGGGGATGCTCTCCAATTTATCGAGAGTACCTCCCGTATGGCCCAGTCCCCGCCCCGAGATCATGGGAACTTTCAGCCCGGCAGCCACCGCCAGAGGAGCCAGGATCAACGAGACTTTATCTCCGACCCCGCCGGTGGAGTGTTTGTCTACCTTCGCTCCGATAATATCCGAGAAGTCCAGGACCTGTCCCGAATGCAACATCGCACCGGTCCACGCGCCCAATTCAGTGGAGGTCATGGATTGAAAGTATACGGCCATCAAAAAAGCAGCCATCTGATAATCGGGCACCTCGCCATCGGTATAAGCGTCGACGAGAGCTTCTAATTGGTGGGGGGTCAATTCCTGACCGTCCCGCTTTTTGCTGATCAATTCGACAAAGCGCATTCTTGCCTCAATTGTAAAATGTTGGAGTGTCTCGCTTTCCTGCCGACGAGAGGGCCTCGCAGAGAGAGCATATAGTAGGTCAGGGCGATGAGACTTTGCAAGGTCAGCTGCCGTTGACCAGAGCCGTTAAAATAGCGCCTGATCATGTTATTCAACGTTCCACCCTCCGACCCGGCAGGCTGCGCCATCCTGTCGCGGTCTGTGGTTGTGCATCCCCATAATAGCGACATCATCCGACATCGATGGAGGCACCAGGATATCGGGAGAGCCCGGAACACCGAACGCTGAGGACGAAAGCCCATATTTCTTTTCCGATGGCATATTATGTGCAGCAACAAAAACTTACTTATTGTCAGGGCGAAAGGCGATCCCGTTTTGCGGTCGCATTATGGAAGGAAAAAGGAGACGTCATGGATCCCTATTTTCGAATCGCATTTGCAGGACTCGCAGTTGTTTTCTTCAGCTTATCGGCCTGTATGAGCGACTCCGATGAATTGGAAGAGACGGATGGCGCCCATGACCACGAAGAATTCGGAGCTGAAGGTCCGCTCATGGGAGACTCTGCCCTGGTCTTTTTTGCGGAAGATGCGGGTCTACGCACCAGCCTCGAAGCGGATGACGAAGGCTTTTTGACCCCTGCCGTACTCCTGGAGAACCGGGACTTCAACCGGGTTGGTGTCCGTTTCGACGCTCGCTCCACGCCCCGGGTGGAGGTGCGAGTTTTGGAAGACGATGATCGTTGGTCCCCCTGGGTCAACGCTACGATCACCTACCAGGAAGAGACCGCTCATAATGCTCACGCCGATGTCGCCGCATCTGGCTCGAAGATTCAGCTGCGTTTTCGCGGTGTTGAACCCGATGAACTGAGCTTTCTGGTGGTCGATGCATTTCAATTTCAGCGGGAACAACGGGTCAAAGGTGTCGTTGAAGAAGACTCCGACTTGCGCCACGTCGAACAGGCACTGGCCGTCCATGCGGGGGCGGACGTCACTCGCGCACAATGGGGCGCACAGGGCCATAATTGTGGAGCGAGTCATGGGCCCTATCGAGTTACGGTTCACCACACGGTGACCCCGACCAATGACTCCAGCTCTGTGGTGCAGCGGGTTCGCCAGATTCAGAGCTATCACCAGAATAACCGCGGGTGGTGTGATATCGGCTATCACTTTCTCATCGGTCAAGACGGTCTGGTCTATCAGGGCCGGCCCGAGGGCCTTCGCGGCACTCATGTAGGCGGCGCCAATCACGGAAACCTGGGGGTCAGCTTCATCGGCACTTATACCAACAGCGGTAGAAGTGCTCGATCCGACACCTGTGGTGGGAGAGATTTCGGCAGATGTAGAGACCGCTGTGGCCTGCGCTCCGATCTCCTTCTCCGCCTCCGGGGTCAGCGGATATCCCCCACCGTCGCTCGGCTGGGAAGTTCTGGAAGTCGGCTCCGGTGAGGTGGTGTCCGAAGGTACTCAGGTCCAGGGAGGCTTCTGGGATACCAGGGATGTCGAGCCGGGAGAGTATTATCCGAGGGTTACCGCAAGCAACGATAGCGGGGCGACTCAGGTCGAGGGTGAAGCGGTCACATTGACGGCCCTCGATCCCGATGAGCCTCTCCCTCCGGAATGCGAAGACGGGGAGGATGACGAGGATGGCATCGATGACGGTGACGGTGACGGTGACGGCGATAATGACGGCGACATCGAGCCTGACGCCGACGGTGATGGTGACATCGATGCCGACTCGGACTCCGAGGACATCGACGAAGGTGGCGATGGTTCGCTGGACGGGTCCGTAGAGAGTAGTTCTTCCTGTGGTGGTTGCTCTACGAGTGGCACAGAAGGTGGAAGTCTGTGGCTTTTACTCCTCGCCGGCCTTCTGGCTGTGCGCCGAACGTGCACTTCACAATAAAAAGAACGTCGCTCCGAGGCCCGCGCCCATAATCGGGACCAGGCCCAGGGCGACGTAGATCCCGAGGCGGCGACTTCCGATGGCCGAAGCCAGCCCTGCTTTGACGAAGCTATTGGCCAGGATGGCCACGACGATCGCCTGAGTGGCCACCTGCGCGGTGATCTCACCCATATTCTCCAGACGGGCGACGGCGAGGCTGATGGCGTTGGTCTCGGCGAGCCCCCCGAAGACTGCGGCCACGTAGATGGCGCCGCCGCCGTAGATTTGCTGCAAGAAGTTGGCCCCACCGATGATCGCGGTCAACAGCACCGCAAATCGAAGCGCCGGGACCAATTCAAAGGGGTTTCGAAGGTCGAGTTCTTCGTCTGGGAGTTCTTCCTCTTCGTCGACCGATGTTCGGGAGGCCATATGCCGCGACAATAAAAGCCACATCGTGATCGCGATGAGGGTTCCCGGAATCGCCATTACCACAAAAGGAACCCACAATGTGGAGAGCAGCGCGATATTGATCACACCCACCGCGATGGTGACCCGGACGAACATAAAGGCGTTGGCCAGGGTGATCGCCAGCGCCGCCGACAATAATACGGTCTTCGACTCCGGTTGTTGTCGAACCTGCCTCGACATCGCCAGGGTTACCGCAGTACTCGAAGCCATTCCGCCAAGGATTCCCGTCAGCGTTAGCCCTCGACGGGCCCCCATAAACCGAATCGCAAAATAGGCCATAAAGCTGATGCCGCTGATGAGCACCACCAACAACCAGATCTCCCGGGGGTTATAAAATCCCCAGGGATCGACGGCCTGATTGGGCAGAAGGGGTAATAGGACCACCGTGACCAGGAGAAATTTCATCGTCGAAACGATCTCTGCCGGCGTCAACAAGCGCACAAACCGGCTGGTATAGCGCTTCAACGCCAGGACGATGGCCACAATTACGGCGACGCTGGCCGCAAAAAGAGGCATGGTCGGGACCAGAACTCCAACCACGAAAACCACCATCGCCGAGACCTGAGTTGTGATCCCGACCTCGTGATCCGTAGCCCGACGCTCATGCCAGAAGAAGGCCACCAGAAGCAGAAAATATCCCGTCCCCACCAGATAAGGCAGAAATTCGAGGATGTCTTTGGCCAGCACCGAGACCGTTCCCAGAAGGGCAGCCAGCGCAAAGGTCCGCACTCCCACCGAGCCAAAGGAACTCTCCGGCTCCCGATGGCTTTCTCTTTCCAGACCTACAATTGCCCCGAGCGCCAGGCTGATGACGAGGGAACGAATCAAAATCCAGTCGAGTGGGGCAGCCTCGATACGACACCTCCAGAAACTCGAGAACACGTGGGAGCGGGAGGAAAATCAGGGCGTACGTTCTACCAGGTGAATGGCACAACTGGACGCATCGCAATAATAAAAGGTCATCAAAAGGTGATCGCGATGATCGACGGCGGTGGAGATACCGAAGGTCTCGCCATCGTGGACGTATTCTCGGGACCACTCTTCACCGGGAGCCTGCCGGGAGACGTAGAGATCTTGATTTTGAGAATCGTGAAAGGCCACAAAGAGGGTCTCGTCGCGGGCTTCGATCATCGAGGAGAGATAATAAACGTCTCGCCCCAGAAGGTAGTCCCGTCGTTGAAAGGGATTGTCAAAGGTTCCGCAGGTGACCAGGATATCGCCGGTCGACGGCCCCGCAGTGCAGATCTCACCATTTTGGCGCACCAATAACGAGGAAATCGCCGCCGGAAACGCCTGGGTGGAGCGAGTCCACTCGTTGGTTCCCAGATCGTATTCGGAGAGTCGAAACCCGGAGACCGTATCGCGATGAACCAGAAAGAAGTTCAATTGATTGCCACCGCGCAGCCCCCGCTCATAGGCCGCAGAGCTGGCGGAATTCAACGGCTGAAGACGACGCCAGAACGGATTATTGGCCGCCGTATTATAGGTAAAAAACTCGATGTCATTTCGATCGGAGAAGGCGTGACTGACGTAAAAACGAGCCCGGTCGCGAGATACGTCGAAGCCGTCGAACCGGGAAGCGTCGTCAACGGGCAGGGCTTCGATGAGCCAACGTCCGTTGGATTCTCGGGATGCCGCTTTGAGCTCTCGGTTGACCCCGTCGAGATAAATGACCAGGGGCTCATCGGCGTGAATCGCCTGCAATCCGAAGAGTCCCGTATGGGATTCGATATTCTCCCAATTCCAGTTCTGAGAGTTGGCCCGACGATGGCCCACCACCAGCATGGGATCGGTGCACTGGGGATCATCGCAGCGATGATAACCGAGCCACACCGTACCCTCGCGGTCGACGATCACGCTGGTGCGGTCATTGTCGGCAAAGGTTCTAGGAATCCCATCGTCGATGACCTCTACCTGCCATTCGGTCTCGTCCCACTCCGGCGGATCGGGCTCGATCTCTTCGTCGGGAAACGCCCAGTCCCAGTCCTCCTCATCGATCTCTTCGAGCTCTTCTTCTTCCTCTTCCCACAGATCGTGAACCACGGCCGCGTCGGGCTCAAACTCGTCGGGATCTTCAAACGTCCAGAGGGGGTCGAGATCATCCTGACAGGAACAGGCATCGAGAAAGAGTGCCGATCCCACCAGAATGGCGACCAGAGTCGTTTGTGAGAAGAGGCGGGGCAGCTTGGCCATAACGTATTCTTTCTTCGAGAAGAGAAAAACTAATCGATCAGCTTCTCTGGATTATCGCAAATGCAAGAGTGAGAGTCCAAGCGCCCATTGGAATGTCGGAAAAAAATGCCGCCCTCTCGTGCACTTTCGGCGCATGGAGGACGGCTCCCCAGACCTGATTTTCGCTCAGGAGGTGGTGACTTTGATCTTTCGGGGCACGGCGTTTTCGGACTTCGGCAACATCAGACGAAGCACCCCGTTTTGGAGTTCCGCCGTGATCTTGGATTGATCGAGGTTCTGACCGAGTCGAAATTGTCGCATGAAATGGCCACTTTGATATTCGGTGTAGAGTGGCTTCCAGCGATCTTCGACGTCGCGCACGGCGGCGGTTACGGTCAGCAGATTATCGCGTAGATCGATCTCGATATTATCGTCGACGGTCCCGGGGACATCAGCCAGAAGAGTCAGGGCGTCCTCGGTTTCGTAGATATCGACGTCGGGCTTAAAATACATTCCCTCCCGGGTGCCCTCGCCGGTTTGAAGTTCTTCCTTTTGTCGAACGGCCAATTCGCCAGAGTCTTTGTCTTTGGATTTGCGTGCCATAAAACTATCTCCTTCGATCTTTGATGAGATGAACATCTTCAAAATGGTGACGGGTGATGATCATTTCACCGTGATCTTTCGCCCCTTGGCCTCTTCGGCTCGAGGGGTGTAAATCTCGAGGATTCCGTTTTTGTACTCCGCCTTCACTTTCTTGGGGTCGATGGCTTGAGGCAGAGTCAGAGCGCGACGAAATTTTCCGGCATCTCGCTCATGGCGATGATAATTGGCGTCTTCGCCCACCGCTTCTAAGACCCGTTCGCCGCGAATGACGACCTGGTCGTTTTTGCAACTGACGTCGAGGGAATCTTTATCGACCCCCGGCATCTCGGCGCGGACCAGAAAGCCCTCCCCGTTGTCGTAGATATTGACCAGCGGAAAGACTCCCGCGAAGGGACGGGAAGAAGGACTCCACGAACTAGCGCCAAAGGGATCGCCTCCCTGAAGCATATTTCGAAGTTCGTTGCGAAGAAAAGCGCGGGGGTTCTCAAACATCGGAGAAGTACTCATTTGGACCTCCATAGAAAAAGGAATCTACAAATGAACGACTCAATCGGTTTGTAGGTAAATGGGCCTGCAACCCTGCTGATTGCCAGCCCAGCGGATCTCCGGTCGGAAATCCGCAGCGGGCAAAACTGTAAACATCAACGTTGGAGCGTCAACTCAATTTTGGAAATTTTCAGACTCCGCCGGACGCTGCTCTCGCTCTCGATTGCCATCGACCATGGCATCGTAGAGGGCGCGTCCCGACAGGTTCATGACCTCGCCGACGCGTATCGCCAGGGCGATTTGCTCCTCGATCAACTCGTTCAACTTGTCGGGATCGGGAACTCCGACGAAGCGAATTCCGTTGATGAAAAGAGTGGGCGTTCCGTAGACCTCAAAGACTCCGGCGGCCTCCATATCGGCTTCTATCACCTGTTGGAAACTGTCTTCATCGGCCACCTCGATTCCCTCCTCCTCGATATAATCGCGCAATAAATCGAGCTCCTGACGCCAGTCGTTGTCCCGGTTGACCAGCCAGTCCAGGAGTTCACCGACCTGTTGCGTGGTGGCCCCGTGAAGTGCTCGGTGGGCGAGCATCGAGGGCTCCTCAAGGTTATGGGGGAGGTGAAAATAGGTGACCCGGACATCGCCTTCGGTGTGGGCGACAATTGCACTTAGCAGCCGCTGGGTCTCGAGGCTGGGTTCGGCGCCGAGGCTGACGAAGAACGCGAGGTGAACCAGGGCCTCATCAACGGGGCCGGTTGTTGGGCGTGCTCCATCGAGGGGCACGGACACGACACTTTCGGCATCGGGACGACCGCGGGTGGCTTCAGGTCGCGTATGAGCGAAGAGGGTCTCCACGCTCCGTTGGTAGGTATCTTCTCGGCGCATCTCGCCATTTTCAACGCTCTGTTTCAGGATACGAACCAAGTCGGCGATCGCTCCCTGATAGATCTGAGGGGATTGAACGCCGGCGATAAATCCACCATTTACAAAGACCGCCGGGGCCCCGCGGAGGTCGAGCTGTTCGGCCAACTCCACATCTCTGTCGATGCGCTCGGCGATTCGCTGACTGGAGAAATCCGCTCCAAATTGCTCCATCTCCAGCCCCAGGGACTCCGCCAACTCGAAGAGTCTGGCCTCCAGGTCGTCGTCGTCGAGCGCCGGAAAATCATCGAAGAGGGCGTCGTGCATCTCCCAGAATTTGCCCTGCTCTCCTGCGGCCTCGGCGGCCTGAGCAGCGGGCCTGGCTCCTCGATGTCTGGAGAGCGGAAAATGCTTGTAGACCAACCGCACCGTCCCCTCGTCGAAGGTCTCTAGCACTCGCTCAAGGGTGGCCGACAAGCGGGCGCAAAAGGGGCATTGGAAATCGGAGAATACCACCACGTGGACCCAGGCATCCTCGGCGCCCCGAAAGGGACTATCTGCGATGGGGATGATCTCGCTGTCCACCAACTCTATCGAAGGCGACCGCTCGACGTTCTCGGGCGCCTCACGCTCAGGACTTCGATCTTCGGTCGCAGAGCTGGCACAGCCGGCGACAAAAACCAGCAGTCCAGCGATCAGCCATCGCAATGCCCTATTCATCTATCACAGCCCTCATTCTTCGGCGGGATTATTCTCGGTCGACGAGCGCCCGGTAGAGCTCTTCGCCGCGCAGCCCTTCTTCGTCGCGGAGTACTTTGGCCCGCTCGATCTCGGCATCAATGATCTGAGCAAACTCACTCTCCGGCTGTGCTCCGGTGAGCAAGTGGCCGTTGACGAAAAACGCCGGTGTTCCTTGCACTCCCAACTCCAGGCCATAAGCACGATTGGCCGACACTAAATCTCTGGCAGCCTCCGATTCGAAGTCCTCTAAAAATCGGTCCATGTCCAATTCCAGCTCTTCGGCAAAGGACTGCAGGATACCCTCTTGCCCGAGCCGGCCCTGATTATCATAGACCATATGGAGCATCTTTTGGCCTTTCTCTTGTTGGTTGGCCGCATAGATCGCCCGACCGGCCCGGGGGCTATTTTTGTGATTGGAGAGCGGAAAGTTTTTGAAGATAAACCGAACCTCTCCCTCATAGCGCTCCTCGAGTTGGCGAAGCGTTCGCGAGGCGCGGGAGCAGAACGGACATTCCAGACTGGAGAATTCCACGATGGTCACAAGATAGTCTTCTTGTTCTCCGTAGATGAGATCTCCCGCTCGAGCTTCCGCCAACGTTGGACCGGAGGGCTCGGATGCTTCGCGGGCTGCTTCTTCGTAGGCCTCTTTCATCTCGAAGATCTGCTCCACGAAGACGGCGTATTGGTCTTCTCTCGGGACCCCTGCATCATCCATCTCGGCGACGCCCATCAAGATGAATTGAACGACCTCTTCAAACGCATAAAGCGGCTGAGCGCCGGTGACCTGGATTCCATTGATGAAATAATTGGGGGTTCCCCTGGCGCCCAACTTCTGGGCCAGTTCGACGTCGGCCTGGATTCGCTCATCGATGGCGGGATCTTCAAGATCGGCTCGCAATTGCTCGACGTCCAGATCCATCTCTCGGGCCAGCTCTTCGCCCAACTCCAGAGCGCTCATGGTGTTGAGATCGCTCATTCGGTTTAAAATCCCATCGCGCATCTCCCAGAAGGCATCTTGTTTGCGAGCGGCCTCGATGACCCGTGAGGCGTTAAGGGCCTGCGGTTGGGTCTGAGAAGGGAGGTGCTTAAAGACGACCTGAATATCATCGGGATATTGGAGCTTGAGATCTCGCAATGTCTCGGCCCCTCGGGCGCAGAACGGACA
>SKNI01000554.1 GCA_007120615.1 Myxococcales bacterium
TCGACAGGTCCGTGAGATCGTCGTGGGTCAACTCCACGTCCCGACCGTCCCCTTTGAGATAGGTTCGAATCAGTCGAACCCCGCGAAACCGGCTCTGCCCGGCCCGCTGGCGGCCCAGATCGGGCAGATAGACCCTTCGGTCATCTCCCACCATTACATCTTGAACCTTGCCTGCCCGATCGACGAGGACCGCGACGATGCGGTTGAGCTCCTCGGAGATAAAGGTCATCTGGGTGGCAAACTCCTGGGTTACGGCATCAAATCCACCCATCTGGCGGCGGTATAACTTCTCCAGCGCCCGGCGCTGGCTGGTTTTGAGTCCCGTCAGATCTCCATGAATATTTCGTGCGATGAGTGCTCCTCTACTGGTAAATGGACGCTAAGAAAACCGCCATCAATCCTGAGACATTCCTCAGCCCGCCTCCCCCATTGTCGTTGTCTCAGAAAAGGGTCGGATCAGTCGCAGCCCAGATTATCCATCTGACGCTGAGCAGCACCGGGATTACTCGGGCCGGTGGCCATATATTGTCGGAAGTGATTGCAGGCCTGAGTGGTTTGCTCCAGGCGGGCATGAGCCAGCCCCAGAATTCGATGACAGTCGGTATGACCGGCGCTAAGAGCACGGTTACAGTCTTGAATCGCACCGTTGAGGTCGCCGCCGGCGAATTTCCGAGCCGCTCCCGTAAAGAGTTCCTGCGCCTCCTCGGGGCTGAGACTCGGCGCCGCCGGTCTGGACCCGCTATTGGTGCGCTGGGTGGGAGAACCGGAACCCTGTTGCTGCTGAGCCTCCGCACGGCGCTGGGCCAGCGCCTCCTGCTCCTGTCGCTCCCGCTCTTCGAGTTCATCTAAGAAGTCAGAGGCCGGAGTATAGTCGCCGCGGGCCATCAATACTTCGTCGGCCATATTTCTGGCTACGTCGGTCTCACCCTCTTCCAGGGCATCGCGAGCTCCGTCGAGCACTCCGCTAAAGATCTCCTGAAAAACACCATCGTCTTCCATCTGCTTATAAAAGAACGAGTGCGACGGAATCGAGGACACCTCTTGTAAGGCCGACATATAGTCGCCGTCGTCCAGCGACTCCAGCGCGCTTTCGTAGCTATTTTTAAAGGGAACTTCGTTTCTGGCGGTCGACAAAAGCTCGTCGATTTCGGACTTCTGGCCGGCAGGAGGATCGAATTCAAGGAGCAACTCCAACGTACCCATCGCTCGTTGCAGGCGTCCATCTTGAATCTGCCGGCGAGCGCTGGCGATCCCGGCGGCGATCCGATCTTCACCTTCATCGACTTCGAGATTCTCCAGATCTTTGGCAGCCTGCACCATCTCGGTGTTGTCGGTGTCCACCACAACCTCTTCGGTCTCACCGGAGTCCGACATCATCAGAAAAGCGATCACTGCGCCGACGGCCAACATCACTACCAGGGCTGCTCCGATCAACTTGGGATCGAGGCCACCGCCGGAAGACTTCGCCAGGGGCGCCGCCTGCGGTATCTGAGCCTGGGGGGTGAAGACGTAATTCTCACCGGGCTCTACGAAGCGAAACTTCACATGCCCCAGCTCAATGACGTCTCCCCTCTTCAGATGCGTCGCAGGGTAGGTTTCGCCGCTGACTTTGACCCCATTTCTGCTGTTGAGGTCCACGATATTATAGGTGGTGCGATCCTTTCGTACGATCTTGGCATGCTTATTACTGATCGAGCGGTGATCGATGATGATATGGCAATCATCGCCTCGACCAATGATCATCTCTTCGGAGTGCAGGGGAAATTCTTCGCCCGCAAAATTACTCGAGATCACCACCAGCTTGGCCGGCATGGTCTGCATGATCTGGGTGTTTTCCCGACGATCGTCGGCGAAGTCCGATCCGGCTTTCAGGTTTTCAAGAGAGGTGATCTGAGTCTGTTCATTCTTGTCGGCCTTGCCCGGCGCTCTGGCAGCAGGTCCCGATTTTTTAGCCTTCTTCTTCTCGCCTTTGGTATCGGCCTGCAGGGTCAACCGATAATCACCGATGAGAACCACGTCGCCTTCTTTTAATTCGGCGCGTTCATCGATCTTCTTGCCGTTCTTTTTGATCCCGTATCGGGCAGCGACGTCTTCAATAAAGATTCGATCGTCATCTCGCACAATACGCCCGTGCCGTCGCGATACATTTCGCTCGGTCAAACGGATCGTATTACCTTCCTTACGACCAATTGTTATTTCATCCCGGATGAGAGATACAGCGGTCTTTCCGCCTTCATCATCCTCGATAAGGAGCTTGTACATGCACGCTTCCTTCACTCAGATCTCGACTCGCCACATCCGAGCCAACTCTCGTTAGTGTCCGCTTACGTTTCGTTCATCCCTACTCGCCAGGAACGAGGCGCGCAACCACGCCAACGGAGCAACGTCTTGAGATTCCAGTTTCTATAGTTATCACAGCCCCCCTCTTTCTTCAATTTCACCACGCTGAATCTGCAGTTTTTCTTTTCCCTTTATTCTGCCGCATCTTCTCGCCGCAGGGCCCGCCGCTCTCGCCACCCCTCTACCAGATTATACATCACGGGGATGATGATAAGGGAAATGGCCGCCGAAACAAAGAGCCCACCGATGACCGCTCGAGCAAGTGGGGCCTGGGTATCGCCCCCTTCTCCAAGGCCCAGAGCGACGGGAGACAACGCCAAAATCGTGGTCGCCGAGGTCATCAAGATCGGTCGCAATCGTCGTCGAGTACTCACAGAAACGGCCTCAAGCACCATCATTCCGCGCTCCCGTCTCATGAGATTAATATAATCCACCAACACGATCGCATTATTGACGACGATCCCCGTCAATACGATGCATCCCATAAAAGACTGAATATTGAAGGTCGTCCCCGTCAGCAAAAGCATGATGATCACGCCAATGCCGGCCAGGGGAATGGAGAACATGATATAGAGAGGGTGTAAAAAGCTCTCGAATTGGGCGGCCATCACCATAAAGACCAGAACCACGGCCAATAAGATCCCGATGAGCAGTGCCTTAAAGGTCTCCTCCTGCTCTTCGGTTTCTCCTTTGACCATGATGCTGAACTCCGGAGGGACGTCCATCCCGCCGATCTTCTCACGCATTTCTCGAGCGATGCCGCCGAGATCTTCGTCCCCCGATAAGAAGGCCCGAACGTTGACCACCCGGCCCTGATTTTCCCGCTCGATGGTGAGAGGTCCCTCGGTTTCTTCGATGCTGACCACATCGCCGAGCATCGCGGTGCCGATGCCGGGAATGACGATGGGAGCGTCGAGCAATTGTTGGATGCCCAGGCGCTCCTCTCGGGGCAGGCGGACGATGACGTCGAATTCATCGCCGTCGGTACGCAATACGGTGGCCCGGGTGCCCTGGATATAGGTCTGGACCTGCTGTCCGACCACCGAGGGTTGAATGCCCATGCTGCCGAGCTTTTCCCGATCGGGAACCAGACGGATCTCTTTGCCTCCCGGCTGACGGCTGACTCGGCTTCCCCGAACA
>SKNI01000703.1 GCA_007120615.1 Myxococcales bacterium
CTCAAATAGAAAAGTGTTTTAGGCCTGCAGCGCCTGCTATTTGTACATTTACACAGTTGTGGGTCGACGCTCTGGAAAGTGGTCGGTGTTTGGTCGACGCTCTGGAAAGTGGTCGGTGTTTGGAGGTGCCGCATTGAAACATTGGAGTTTTTCGTACCTGGACGACGAGTTGGTAGAAGCCGTCGAGGAGCTTTTATAATTTTTATAATTTAGCGAGGGTCGACGACCTGACCGATAAAGAGAATGGCACCGCTGTCTCGGTCGCGGATGAAAAACGCAAAGGGCTCATCGAAGGTGATGGGCACAATCTCCGGGGGCTGGGCGGGGGCTGATATGGTGCGCATCACCACGGCGGTGGCGGCGCTGGCCTCCACTCCGCTCTCGTCTACGGAGATGGTGGAGTCGTGGTAGACGTCGGCGATCTCCAGGGGCTCGTCTCGGGTGATGGGCGCAAAATCGGCCACCTCGGCGTCGAATGCCAGCAGGATTCCCATCTCTTGAAGCATATCCCGCAGCTGAATCGGATAATTCATCTCGAAGCGCGGAAGTCCCAGCCGGACCTCGCCGATTTCCATCTCTTCGAAGAGCTCGTTGAGCCGGGTCGGGGTGAGTTGACCGAGGAATTCAGCGGGCGATATCTCCTCGGGTGAAACCGCCACCATCGAGAGCGAAGAGTCGTCAAAGGGCAGCTCCACGGCTTTTACGTCATCGGTGCGGAGGTAGCGAAGCTCGGACTGCTGACGCATCATCGGTACCTGCACCGTCGTTCCGCCGGGGAGAGTAAAGTCTTCCTCCGAGGTAGACTCCTTGGAAAAGGGAGATTGCCAGCCGGCCTTTAGATAAAGAGCGTTGACCAGAACCAGACGGGTTAAGGAACCAACAGAACCTCGTGGCAATATCTCCGGGATCAGCTCCCGGGTCCGCTCTTCGACCCATTGGTTGATCACCTCGCGGGCCTCCTCGGGATTTTGTTCAAAGTCGACCTGGCGCATCTCGGAGCGATAATCTTCTTCCAGAATCTCCAGAAAATCGATCCCGTAGGCTCGGTCCCGTTGAACCCAGAGTGAATTGGCCAATACCAGAAGCGTCTGTTGGTCTTCTTGTTGGAGATCGGCGATGAGCTGTCCGAATTTGTGATGAATTGGTCCTGCCTCATCATCGACGCGAAGCGCATCCAAGATCTCCCGGGCCGTCTCCCCGCGAGCGCCGGCCGACGTCATCGCCAGGGCCGTGGAGATGCTCAGCGGAGAGTAGACGATATTCTCATCGAGATCGCTAAGTTGACCGAAGAGGTCCAGACCAAAAGCGTTGGTCGCATCCGCCGGAGTCGCAAACGTCGCCGGCGGGGCGTCAGGCACGGTCTCCGCTGTGCGGCAGGCGGTGGTCATCATTACCAGTGCGAAGACAAGCGTGATACAAGCTATTGAGCGCATACGTCATAGACCCGGGTTGAGTTCGTTGAACAAACTAATGCAGCAGGCAGGTGTATCGCAGTTTTGGATGTTCGCCAAATCCACAGACCTTGAGTTTTGAAAAGTGTGCAAGAAGGAGTCGAAGCCATGAGCAGTCCGTCGCAGATGGAGATCTTCGTAGAAGTCGTCCGCCAGGAGGGCTTTACGGCGGCGGCAAAGACGCTCAATGTCTCCAAGTCTCACGTCAGCAAACAGATCGACCGCCTCGAGGAGCGACTCGGGGTTCGACTCCTGCACCGAACCACTCGCCAGGTCTCGATAACCGAGGTGGGCCAGACTTATTTCGATCGCTGCGTTCAGATTCTGGCCGATATCCGCGACGCCGAGCAGACCGTCGGGGAGTTGCAGAGTTCGCCCACCGGCACACTGCGAATCACGGCCCCCATGACCTTCGGTTTGAAATACCTAAATCCGTTGATCTTTGAATTCTTAAAGCAATATCCCGGCCTCGACGTTGAAGTGCTCTTCTCCGATCAGATCGTCGATCTGGTCAGTTCCGGCGTCGACGTGGGAGTGCGAATCGGGGATCTAAGAGATTCCAGCCTCATCGCCCGGCAACTGGCGCCGGTGAAGGTTTTCCCCGTGGCCAGCCCCGAATATCTCAAGACCCACGGCGAGCCTGGTCATCCCGAAGATCTCCGTGATCACTCCTGTCTGAGGTATAGTTATCAACTCTCCGGCACCACCTGGCAATTCACCGGAGCGGACGGAGAGACGATGGTCAAAGTAGAAGGGCGCATCATCGCCAATAATGGACAGGCTCTGGCCGACGCCGCCCGCGAGGGGCTGGGCATCGGACTGGCCCCCGACTTCATCGTCTCCGAAGAGATTCGAAGCGGCGCCCTGGTGCCGATCTTAGAAGACTGGGAAGTCCAGGAACTCGCCCTGTGGGTCGTCTACCCTCACAGACGGTTCTTATCGCGCAAGGTTCGGCTCTTCGTGGACTTTATCGCCGAGGAATTCTCCGGAGTGCCGCCGTGGACGACGTCGTAAGGTGCAGACGCCAACCACCTTGTCTATCGCAACGTGCAGGGTAATCCGGATCGCCTTCGATTTAGCAAAATTAAGATTTGGGCGTGGGCGTTCTGTGAAGTGATCGGTTCCCGTCGCAGGCGTTCTGTGAAGTGATCGGTTCCCGTTGGCGTCCTGTGAAGTGGTCGATCGTGTCAGGGTTTCTGTTTCTATATAGGTCTAATGTGTTTTTGATGAAGGTATTGTCTCTTCATGGAAACGGGTTATTGTCTATCTCGTGGCACGAACCGCAGCGTCACCTGAGACGCATTTAACCTGTTAAGCGAGGACGAGATGAAAAAGACGATTACCATCATTGCATAGGTTGGATAGGCGTTGGCTGTCGGTTGTGAGAGCGAAATCGACGATAAACCGGCGGCGTTGGTAAGCGAGGCCGAGGCCAGTGAACAGGCAGAAGTTGACGAGGTCGACGACACCGTCGAAACGCGAACCCTGGCCATCGATTCTCAGAAATCCTCCATCGGCTGGGTCGGAGCCAAGGTCACCGGCGACCATACGGGCGGTTTTAATGAGTGGTCCGGAACGGTAGAAGAGAGAGGCGGAGAGCTTCGGAGGTTGAATTTTACCGTCGATACCCGCAGCATCTTCTCGGACAATGACCGCCTCACCGGTCATTTAAAATCCGACGATTTCTTCGACGTAGAGACCTATCCGGAAGCATCGTTTACGTCGACGCGCATCGCCAAGAGCGAAGCCGAAGGTGCGACCCACGAGATTACGGGCAATTTCACCATTCGCGGCGTCACTCACGGGGTTACATTCCCGGCAACCGTAGAGATCGGTGAGACGCTAAAAGCGAACACCGAATTTACCATCGATCGATTCGACTTCGGTATCGAATTTGCCGGCCAGCCCGATGATTTGATTCGAAAAGAGGTTCTTCTAAAGATCGCTCTCGAGACAAGCTGAGACGTACCCAACAAGGAGTAAGAGATGAGCACCAACGACAATACTATTCGCA
>SKNI01000467.1 GCA_007120615.1 Myxococcales bacterium
CCGGTAGCCGTAGAAGCCCATACCGCTGCGGTCTCCGACGTATTGAGCCTGACCGAGCGACTACAGGGCAAATCGGTGGCCATCATCAACGGACCGATGGTGCTCAAAGATCTCATGCAGCGAGCCGCCGAGCGCTGCGGAGCGCGGGTGATCAACTTGAATGATACCGCCGACCGAGGACCCCTGGATTCCGATACTTTGACCTGTGATTTGCTCGACGAAGAGGCGATCGCAGCGGAGTTTCGACGGGCCGACGGCATCGATGGGGTCATCAACCTTCTCGGATTTGGTCACGACCATCAGACCCCGCGAGAGGTCTACCTCGCCGCCCGACGAACCTTTCATGTGGCTCGAGTATTTTCCGAACTACTCGGCGATGAGGGACCCACGACCGAGCACTTCTTCGTGACCGTAACCGGTCAGGGAGGGCGTCTGGGATTTGATCGATTCAACTCGCCATTTCCGATCTCTGGAGCGGTCGGCGGGTTCACCAAGGCACTCGCCAGGGAGTGGGAAAACTCCAATGTGCGAGTCGTCGACGTGGCTCGTGACGGGTTTTACCCGGAGCTCGGATTGCAGATTCTCGGAGAGACGTTTACGAAGTCTCCTTCGCCGGAGGTCGGTATCATCGGCGGCATCCGACATCTTCCGGTCTTTCTGGAAGTCGAAGACATCATCGGTCGAGGTGATGACCGGGCTCGAAGCTATGCGCCGAGGCCGGATTCGGTGGTTCTGGTCACTGGTGGAGCAAAGGGCATCACCGCCGAGGTTGCCCTCGATCTGGCCCGTCGATTTCAGTGCAAATTGGCCCTGGTCGGGCGAAGCGCCCTGGTCCACGCCGATCCCCTCTCCGTCGATATGGATGCGGAGAAAGAGCGGGTCCGCAGTGCTCTCGAAGCCCGCGGAGAACGAGTAACTCCGGTAAAAGTTCGCGATGCCCTGTGGAGTCTAAACAGCCAGCGAATCATCGCCGAAAATATGAAGCGAATGAGAGATGCCGGCAGTGAAGTGGAGTATTTCTCCTGTGATGTGGCCGATGAACTCAGCGTGGAGAATCTCTTTGAAGAGGTGCGGGCCAGGTTCGGAAATATCACCGGTGTCATCCACGGAGCCGGCGTAGAAGAGAGTAAATTTCTGGCCGACAAAACGGTGAAGGGCTTCGACAAAGTCTTCTGTGGAAAGGCCGTCGGCGGACTTCATCTGTGGAACGCGGCCCGCACCGGGGAGTTGGACTTCTTTGTGACGTTCTCCAGCGTGGCCGGTCGTTTCGGGAACGCCGGACAGACCGATTATAGCGCGGCCAACGAAACCCTCTCCAGGCTGGTGGCTCAGATCAACGCCACTACCAATACCCGGGCATTGTGCATCGACTGGACCGCCTGGGACGAAGTAGGCATGGCCGTGGAAGGGTCGATGCGGACCATCTTGGAGTCTCGAGGGGTGGAGTTTTTGCCGCCCGAAATCGGAGCTCCCATGGTCGGCGACGCCCTGGAGCAAGGCCTCGTCGGGGAGTGTCTCGTCGCAGGTGAACTCGGAGAACTGGCCGGTGACCTACATCTGGACTCTGGTGCAGAATCGGGACCGGAGCGAGGCGTCGAAAGCCAATTCGCCCTGGTGGACCGAGTCGTGGAGCGAAGCGCCGAACACCTGGTGGTAGAGCGAGTATTCGATCCCGAGCAAGATATCTTCATCAACGATCATATCTACGAGGGGAAGGCTATTCTTCCTGGAGTCATGGGCTATGAGTTGATGGCCAACGCGGCGCGCCTGCTTACCGGGCAGGCGGTGGTGGAGATGAAAGAGGTCGGCTTTGAGCGGGCCATTAAGCTCCATCATGGCGAACCGGTGCGAGTGGTTGCTACGGCCCGGAAGCTCCTCCCGAACGGTACCGGGGGAAAAGTGGAAGTAGTGGTTGAATCGCTGCGGACCTCAAAGACGGGTCGAGCCCTTCGAAAAGAACATTATCGGGCTCAGATCCGTTGCGGTGACGCTTCAGAAGATATGCCCCGACCCTTTGTCATCGACGACACAAAAGAGTCTCGAAGAGGGCCCGGGCGAATCGAGATTTATCGTCGATTCTTTCACACCGGACTCTTTCAGGTCCTCGAAGACATTCCCCTTCTCACCGACGATGCCGTGGTCGGCTATGGTCGAATCACCAGCGCACCTCTTGTGAGTGCCGGGCGAAGCGGTTCGTTCTCCACGGATCCCATGGTCCGAGAGATGGCGCTTCAAACCGCGGGTCTCTGGGGAATGGTCGAAAATGGCCGAAGTTATCTCCCGCTGGGTATCAAGAAAAGCCTGCAATTTGGGACGGCTCGGCCCGGTGAAGAGGTCTGCATTCGATGTCTCAGACGAGATGACCCGTCGGAGCACGCCATCGCTTTTGATGTGGAGATTCGAAATCAAGACGGTGAACTCTTGCATTGGCTGGAGAAGGTCGAACTCATCGGGCATCGAAAACTGATGGACGACGAGAAGTTTCCAGCCCTGCCGCCACTCACTCATCAATCGGTGCGGCTTACCGAGCCCGAGGCCAGAATGGTGCTTCGGGACCGGGGGATCGACGAGGGAGAGTTGCTGACCGAAGAGGAACGAGAAGCCTACGATCGCCTTCGAAGCACTCGTCGACGCGGCGAGTGGATGGCAGCGCGGGTGGCAGCCAGAGTTCTGGGCAGCCGGTACTTCAGAGATATCCTCGGCGAGTCCATCTCGCTTACGGAACTCGCCGTGACAAAATCAGAAGAGGGCGCTCCCAGTCTGATCTTTTCTGACAGTCGCTCGGTGACTTCACCCTCACCGATGCCCGAACTCAGCCTGACCCATTCGGCGGGAATCGCCATCGCTGCAATCACCGTCGGGCGGCCTCATACGATCGGCATCGATCTGGAGCGAATCGAGAAGCGAAACGCCTCGTTTATCTCCGATTATTTCACCGACGGGGAACGAGAATTGGCCGACGCAGCCGACCTCTCGGCGGGCGAAGATCGAGACGCCTTTTATACGGGACTGTGGACCGTAAAAGAGGCGGTGGCCAAGGCCCTTCGGTTGGGACTTCAATTGAGCACCCACGAGATCGAGGTTCGTGAGCTTCAAGGCGACGAGAGCGGCCGAGTTCAAGTGACCGTAGAGTTGAAGGGGCGGGCGATGGAGGCCCTCCAAAAGCTCGGCGGTAACGCTGTGAACGTGGAACTCGGCGTCAACGGCGGATTCGCCATGGCGACGGCTCTCATCGGAGGTGCTTCGACCGAGGAGAAGGAGAGTCACCGCGGGGAAATAGCGGGTGTAATCGGAACCTCTCAGTATTAGGCAGGTGGAGGAGATAAAATTGGGGAAATTTCTATTGGCTAAAGAAAAGCGCCTTTTGTTCGATTCGGACGAGGACGTCTCTTCATGGGATACATCGGACGAAAGACATCTCTGAACGCTATCCGCCGCAACCGCTATACAGAGTTTGGCGCCGA
>SKNI01000175.1 GCA_007120615.1 Myxococcales bacterium
CCGAGGGCGACCAGCATCGCGGTCATGCAGATCAACAAGCTATTCTTGCGCACGTTATTCACATTCTTTCCTGTAATGGTTGGCTACTCAGTTCCGTCGAGGTCTTCGATAAGGGCGCGATATAATTCGTCGCCTTCGATTTCTAATTCTTCTTTGAGCGACCGGGCCCGGATCAACTCCCGGTCGATGATACGAGCGAAATGGTCCACGGACATCGCACCGCTGACGGGAACACCGTTGATAAAGAAATGGGGCGTTCCCACCACACCTAAGGCTTCTCCGGACTCGCGGCTCTCCCAGATAAAATCTTCTGTGGCACCGGCCGAAAAATCCCGCTGGAACTGAGCTTGGTCCAACTCCAATTCAGTGGCCACCTGTTGGAAATAGCCGTCCTCACCGAAGCGATTTTGAGATCGAAAGAGCCTGCGCATCATCGGCAGACCGGCCTGTTGTCGATCGGCAGCGAAGAGTGCCCGGGCTGCCTCCACACTGTGGATGTGCATATCCATGGGAAAATGCTTGAAGACAAATCTGACCTCTTCTGCGTATCGCTCCTCCAATTCTGCGATCGTCTCGGAGGCGTCGGCGCTAAAAGGGCATTGGAGACTGGAAAATTCCACCACAGTGACGAGAAACTCTTCGGTTTCACCGTAGACGAAGTCATGCTCGTCGATCTCCACAAAAGCGCTGGTTGTGTCGACGTCCTGCACATCGAGGTCGACATCACGGGAGTGGCGTTCCTCTTGTCGCTGGGCCCGAAAGGCAGATACGGCGCTGGCGTAATGCTCGACGTCTGGCACATCGAGCTCGCGCATCTCCCGGGTCATCCGCTCGATTTGTGCGACCGTCTCCTGAAGGTCTCGAAGGCGCCTTGGACCGACCATCTCTTTACCGTTGACGAAATAGGTGGGGTTGATCCGAAGCTCCAGCTCATCAGCCAATCGTTGATCCCGCTCGATTCTTCCCAGAAGATCGAGACTCTCCAGATCGGCTCGAAATTGTCGCGTATTAAGACCCAACTCGTCGGCCATCTCCATGGCCATCTCCCGGATATTATGGCCCCGCAACTCGTCGTTCTTCTCCAGAAGCAGTGCTCTCATCTCAAAAAATGAATCCTGCCGATGAGCGGCCTCCAACATTCTGGCTGCCATCCAGGACTCTTGCTGATTGTCGTTGGGCCGATGCTTAAAAACGATCTGAACCTTGTCGGGATTCTGCTCATAGAGGGCATCCACGGAGGCGGCGCCGCGAGCACAATCGGGACAGGGAAGCCCCACAAATTCCACGATCACGATCGGCGCGTTGGGATCGCCGAGCGTGGCGCTGTCGAGCAGCGGTAAATAGGTGCTGTCCGTTAAGTTCCGGCCATCAAGCTGGGCCTGAATCGCCGGCCGGTCCGCGTTGGGCGACGACGAGGAGCAGGAAATCACTACCATTGAGCCTAGTAAAACCAGCAGGGGATAGACCGCCATTCTGATCATGATATCGTCCTGAAAAGTTGACCCAGGTGGAAAGAATGGGGATTCATACCATGAGTGCAAAAAAGTCGGAAGTCGGTGGTTCTTGGAGCACAGACGGGGGACGTCGGCGCTCCTTTATAGCCCCAGCGTTACGTAGTAATGAGATACTACGGCCAACTTGAGAAAAACGCTGATCTAAAGGCATCTTGTGGAAATATCCTGGTTCTGGACACTGACCCTCCTCGGCATCGCCACCACCCTCGGGGTGGGCCACTTTGTGGGATATCGCCTGGCCCAGTTCCGTCGCTGCGAGGCCGGAAATGGCCGAGAAATCATGCCCTCTTTGGTCATCGGTGATGACGCAAGAGGAGACGCCGACAAGCGCTGGCGAGATTCAGTGCGGCGGGTGGAGAAGCTGATCCTGAAACACTTCTCCGGCGACGCGCTGGAGGTAAAAGCGTCCACTCTGGCCATGGAGATTGGCGAGCCTCAGGAGTTGGTCGAGGGCGCCCTGGAGAGGATGCGAGAAGAGATCCCCTGCCGGATTCAGGTCACCCGCTCCGGGGAATTGCTCCACGATTTTGACGCTGAGGGCCTCGATACTCTTCGCAAGCGCCGCCGCCAGAGCCTGCCCTTTCGCTTCGTAGTCTTCTCATTGGCCGCCCTGGCCAATATCGGCGCCGTCTGGCCGGTGCTGATGGTGCTCTTCGTATCGGTTGTCGTTCTGGATCTACTCGTCGGAAGACCGACGGAGCAGGCCATCGAGATCGGTTTTCTGGGCGTATTGATCGTCTCCATCGTGATCTTTGGTGGATGGGTGGGAAGTATGATTCTTCGCTTCTTATTTACTCCTCTCCTGAATCGGTTGCCCCTTGGCTATTCCCATCGCCCGGGCACTCGATCGACGTTGCGTGCCATGCTGAAAGTGGAGCGAAAACGTCAAAAGAAATACGCTTCAAAGGCCGCCTGGGTTCCCTCGGGGAGTGAGCTTTATCTATCGAGCACCATGGTTGCTACTACCCGTGATGAGAAAGGTGCCCCCTCCCTCTATCGCACCGATCTCGGCCGTTCCGGGGGACGCGCTACCAGCGGCCGTCGCGGTGGCGGTGGTGGCGGCGGTGGCGGTGGTGGCGGTGGTGGCGGTGGCGGCGGAGCTGCGCAATTGGTGTTCATCGCCTTTTTCATCGTATTGATTATCGCCGCCCTATTCACCCTCTTTGTCTGGATTCGGGGGCTCTACCGGGCGGTAACCCGGCGGGATTCGGAGATCGAAAAATTCGGCCCTGCCGAGTGGGTCCGTCTGGTCGATGACGCCGACTGGTACGAGAGTTTCTTACCGACCAACGACTTGATCTCCAGAATGGCCCGCTCCGTTCGACGAGCTCTCCGACATCGTCGCCCCGGAGATCTCCAACTGGCCGGGCGGATTGTCGCCCGCTCTCTGAAGCGTGAAAAACCCATCAGCGCCCTGGACATCGCCCTGGACGAGGCATTTTCCCCTGCCGAAGTCGCCGAAGTGGGCGCGCGCCTCTGCCAGCGCTTCGACGGCGAGATTCTGATATCCAAGACCGGAGATCTGGTCTTTGATCTGGATCGAGAGAAATTGGCAGACCTCGATCTTCCCTGGGGCCCGGACTTCGAATATCTGGAACTCGACAGCCCAAAACCGTCGTCATTGAGACAAGATCGGGAGCAACCCATCAGCGCACTCCCCGTCAATATGGTGGGACTAAAATACGTCCACCTTCAGGCCGGCAATTTTTTGGCCGGCGGCTCGGTGATGATGTTTGTGACCGCACTTTATGTCTACCTCTTCCTGGACCCCACAAATCTTCAGGGAGCCACGCTCTCGATTCCCCCGGATATTGGAACCATGCTCTGGCAATTGGGGCCTCTCTTTATCTTCGGCACTTTTCTCATGGCCATGGGGACGGTTTCGCTGGTCACGACCACTCGATACCTCGCCAAGGCCATGGCCATCGAAGGCATCCAACGAGACGC
>SKNI01000107.1 GCA_007120615.1 Myxococcales bacterium
CAATTGTCAATCCGGCTAAGGGAGCTTGGAATTCAATGTTGCTTCGCGTCCAGCCCCAAACCCGCCTTGATTCTTTCCCTTTGCGTCTCGGCGGTTCTCCGCGCCTCTGCGACGGCCCTTGCCCTTTCTTTTCTCTCTCTTCTCTCCTCCCCTCTCTCCCCTCGTCTCTCCCAAGTTATTGACTAGCGTCCCCGGTTCATGTTCCATATACCCACGTTGGTACCTATCGGACGAAAACCCTTCGGAGCTCCACCATGAAACGCATCTGGCTCTTTTTTGCTCTTATCGCTATCGCCCTGCTCTTTGGCTGCAGCCCCTCAGAGACCGGCGGCGGCGGCACCGACCCCCGGGCTCTATGCACCCCGGGCGAACAAGATGTCTGTGATTGCGAGAGCGATAATATGGTGGGCACCCGCACCTGCGCCCAGGACGGGGACTGGGACTCCTGTGAGTGCGTCTTCATCGGCGGTGGCGGCGGAGACGGCGAACGGACCCATCCCCATGAGGGTCGAAATCAACTCCCGCCCTGGGGCGATGTCTCCGGCGACGGTGTGCCCAATAAATACGATAATTGCCCCTACGAATATAACCCCGACCAGGCCGACACTGCCGGCGACGGCATCGGCGACGTCTGTGACAATTGCCCCAACGTGGCCAATCCCGACCAGGCGTTCAGCGAGGACAATCCCGTCGACGACCGGGGAATCATCATGGGCGACGCCTGCGCTCCCGGCGTAATTTACGTCGACGCCGAGACCGACTCCTCCGGCGACGGCTGGCCCGATCTGATCGATAATTGCCCCGGTCTCCACAACCCCGACCAGCTCGATACCACCGGCGACGGCGCCGGAGACCTCTGCGATAATTGTCCCGAGCATTATAACCCTCAGCAGGTCTCCTCTCCGGGCAACCCCACCGATGACCGAGGCATCCGCGTCGGCGATGTTTGCGCTCCCGTTCCCAATAATATCCCCATCTGCAACAGCCGCACCGACGCATTTAAGCGACTCACTCCCAATATCTACGTGGTTTTGGAGTCGTCTGATGCCATGGGCCTCGCTCCCGACTTCGAAGAGCCCGGCGACGGCGACAACGGCGACAACGGCGACAACGGCGACAACGGCGACAACGGCGACAACGGCGACAACGGCGATAACGGCGATAACGGCGATAACGGCGACGACCCTGATCCCGAAGATCCCGATCCCGAAGATCCTGACCCGGAAGAGCCCGAAGAGAAACCGTCCCGCCTCGAATTAGCGATGGACGCCCTCGACTCCATCACCAACGAGTTGTGGAACGAAGCCCAATTTGGCTTTACGACCTTTTCCTTCGCCGAGCCCGAAGAGGTCTGCGATCCCACAGCCCCCCTGGAACACATCGTCACCAATATGGGGACCAGAAACTCCACCGAGTGGCAGACCATCTATGAAGACGTCGAAGCCGAAGGCCACGCTCCCATCTACCTGGCCATTCGAGACGTCCAGGAAAACGAGCGCTTCACCGATCCTGACGACTCCGATGATGAGATTCGCCCCTCTGTGATCCTCTTGATCACCAGCGGCGCTCCCGACTGCGACCCCGACTTCGACGAAGAAACCGACGAAGAGTCAGTGCTCGTCGACAACGTCGTTGTCGCCCTCGAAGAGCTCCACACCGAAGAGGGCGTGCCCACCTATATTTTGAGCTTCCCCGAAGACGTCAACGAGGCGGTCTTTGCCCAGCTGGCCACCGCCGGCGGCACCGACGAGCCCTTCTTAAGCGACGCCATCGAAGAACTCATCGCCTCCTTTAGAGGCCTCTCCGACACCGTGCTCTGCACCCAACCGCTGGTGGCCACCCCTCAGGACCTCAACAAAATCTGGGTCTCCATCGGCGGTGAATACCTCGACCGCGACGAATACCACTACGACGAAGACAACAACGCCCTGGTCCTGGCCGACCACGTCTGCACCGAACTCGAGGCGATGGACGAGGCCGACTTCTTGGCCCTCTCCACCGAGATCAAAATGGGCTGCACCGACGCCTGCGTCACGGAGCAACCCCGTGGCCTCTGCGATCTTTATTACGAGACCTGCGGCGGCCCCTACGCCTGCAATAGCTGCTCCCCCGAGATTTGCGATGGTCAGGATAATAATTGCACCGGCGTCATCGACGACAACTGCCCGGAGTGCGGAATCTTTCGCGCCCAATGCTCCAGTTCTTCCGACTGCTGCTCCCCCTTCGTATGCAATAGCGATGGAACCTGCGGCCACGAGTGTTATCCCTCGGGTACCGCCTGCAGCAATAACGACCAATGCTGCAGCGGTGATTGCCAGGGCGCAAGCGCTGGGACCCTCGGTTCCTGCACCACGCCCTGATCAACGAAGGCCTCCAGTCAACAAACTGGAGGCCTCCTGGCTGATCAGCCACCGCAATTATCACATGACGGTCCCGACGAGCAGAAACAGCCTCCACCTTCGGAGCGATCCGTATTCTCATCGTGGACATCTTTATTTGCGATATTCTCAAAGGTTATCGAACCACAACCACCGGTCACCTCATGCTGGGAGCGAACGGTGATTCCAAATTGCGCGCTGTGGGTGATCAAGGCATTGGAGATATCTACGCGAGCCAGGTTCTCCACGCTGCAGGTCGTTGAGTTGCTGGAGAGAACGATATTGCCCTGAGATGTCTCCCGGCCGTGGTGCCACTGATGCCCTCCACCGTGATGAACCTCGATATGGGAGAGCTTGTTGTCCGGAGATTGGGTCGCCGTAAAATACAATCCTCGCCAATGACCGGCTACCGCTTCGGTTCCCTCGAATACGATAGGCGCCTCTGAGGTTCCCTCGGCGGTCATCGCCGCGCCGCCGGATACTCGAATCCCCGAGTCCTCTTCGAATAAGAAATGGGCGCCCGGTTCAACCTGAAAATGAGCTCCGCCGGTGACGCTCATAAATTCCATCACCCGGTAGGGAACGTCTCGGGCCGGCCAGCTCGTGCTGATCGTGAGATAATTCGATCCGGTGCCGGCAGAGTTGATCACCAGAGCGTCGAGGTCATTTCCTTCGATCACAACGTCGGTACCGATATTTCGGACGTCCTCGGCGTGAACCTTCAGCGCGATCTCGTTGTCCTCAAAGGTAGAGCTATTCACCACCAGGTTGGACTCGCCCGAGTCCGTAGCGATGATCGCCGCCCGCATATTCTGTGAAAAATAGGAGTTGGAGACCGTCAAACTGGTATCCTCACCCGTCAGGACTATCCCTCCGTGGTTGCGAGGTTGTCGCCTGGTAGTCCAGGTCTCCGATCCGGCGTTTTGCAAGACCACGTGGTCCAGAACGCTGCCCGGCGCAGACGACTCAAGAAGGCGCAATCCTCGCCAATGTCCCCGCTCTTCCTCCAGTCCCAGAAAGCAGACCGGCTCGTCTTCGGTTCCCACCGCCGAGATGGAGCCCTGAGAGTGCAGGCGAATTCCCGCATTCTCACCGAAATAAAGCACCGTCCCCGGCTCGATAGTGGTCTGACCTTCCGTCACATCAAAGAGGCCCTCCAGGATATAGCAGGGCTCATCCATCACGCTATACTCCAACTTCCGCTCCGACGTCAGGGAGCCCGACCTCGGTACCACCGTACAACTCGCCGGATCCGGTCGCTGCTCCAGACAGCTCACCCTCTCTGAGGTTTCACCATCTCCATCTCCGTTGCCTCCTTCAATCTCCACACAGCCGATAGTGGCAAAAGCCAGAAAGGCTCCACTGAGAATTACCGCTACTCTACAATTCCAACTCATCATTTCATTCTTCATCATTCTCTCCATCAAAAGAGGTATCTACCAACATTTTACCCCGTGAAAAAACATATTGCGAAACAGACGATATGAGGGGGGGTAAGGTTCTATACTCTGACGCATCTCGTAATTCAAATATTCTATTTCGAGTTCCGGCCTTCCGGACCGATCACCTCGTCAACGCCAGTGTAGCCCGCCGGGCTGTACCAGGCATGTATAGCAATTCGCATTGCATCCAACCGCAATTTATGCGAATAAAGAACTTCTCAATGCAAAAGTTTTGACGTTCGTGCGTTCGCTTCGTTTTGAAGCACCAAAGTTAGTAACCCGACCCTATATTAGTTCAGGAGTCTACCATGGAAGCTCTATCCTTTTTGCCCATTCTCGCTCAATCCGACGGCGGCGGTGCCGGTGCCATCATTGGCGCTCTCTTCAGCCTGGTCATCACCTTTGGCTTTCTGGCCATCATGCTCGGTAGCCTGTGGAAGGTCTTCACCAAGGCCGGGCACCCCGGTTGGGCAGCGATCGTCCCGATTTATAATGTTTATATTATGTTGATGATCGCCAAAAAAGAAGCCTGGTGGATCATCCTCTTCTTCATCCCCGTGGTCAGCTTCATCGTGGCCATTCTGGTCTCCATCGAAATCGCCAAAGCCTTCGGCAAAGGCGCCGGATTCGGCCTGGGCCTGGCTTTTTTCCCGTTCATCTTCTATCCGATCCTCGGCTTCGGTTCGGCTACCTATCAGGGCGGCGGCCAGTCGGCTCTCGCTACCTGATAGCTACATAAAGCGGACACCCTCCGCGTAGAGAAAAGAAGCGCTTTTTTTGCGGAGCGCGGACGTCCCCGTCCGCTCCCCAAAAAAGCGCTTTTTTCTTTTATGCGGACGAGGACGTCTGTTCATGGGACACATCGGCCGGAAGACATTGCTGAACGCTATCTGCTGCAACGGCAATGCAGAGTTTGGCGCCGATGACATCTCTGTCATCGCCGTAGAAAAAAGCGCTTTTTTTTGTTAGGCGAGGACATGGATGTCCTCGGCGCCAAAGACAACGTAGTACAGGGCGGGCCGCTCAACAGGCCGCTAAGAAGTGAATCAAATACCCGCGCTATCAGTACATCCTACCGATGTGTCCCATGAACAGACGGGGACGTCCGTGCTTCTGAAGGACTCTCAAGTGACCGAAGACTGGAATATCATCGTAATCGGAGGCGGCGCCGCCGGCTTCTTCGGGGCGATCATCTGTGCCGAGGAGGCCCCCGACAAACGGGTGCTGATCGTGGAGAAGTCTCGAAAGGTGTTGACCAAGGTTAAGATCTCCGGCGGCGGCCGCTGCAACGTGACCCACGATTGCTTCGACCCCAAAGCGATGGCGACTCGTCATTATCCCCGGGGAAATAAGGCTCTTATCGGGCCGATGTTTCGCTTCGGTGTGGCCGAGACGGTGCGTTGGTTTGAAGCACGGGGAGTAGAGCTAAAGACCGAGAGCGACGGGCGAATCTTTCCGACCACCGATGATTCCCAGACGATTATCAACTGCCTCCGGGAGGCCGCTCGCGAGGCCGGCGTGGTCGTGCGAACGTCGACGGGGGTCAAAGAAATTACGCCCCGAGGTGGACGCTCGGAAAACGGCGACGGCTTTGAGCTTCTCCTCGATGGGGGTGAGCGCCTCTTCGCCGACCAGGTCCTCCTGGCGACCGGCGGAACCAGACTCTCTCGAAGCGAGAAGCTGGCCCGAGGCCTCGGCCATAAGCTCCAACCCGCCGTGCCGTCGCTCTTTACCTTTCACATCGACGACGGCCGCATCAACGGACTTCAGGGACTGACCGTGGAGAACGTGGAGGTCCGCGTCGAGGGCCAACGCCTTGAAAGTAGCGGCCCTCTCCTGATCACTCACCGCGGCGTGAGTGGCCCGGCAATCCTTAAGATCTCGGCCTGGGGAGCCCGGGCGCTTCACAACTTGGACTATCAATTTTCCATCGTCGTCAACTGGCTCCCCGGTGTCGACGTGGATCGCCGAATCGATGATCTGCGCCACGGGGAGGGCAAAAAGCAGGTCGCTTCCCGGTCGTTTTTCGAGGCGATTCCAAAGCGGCTATGGCGCCGATTGCTCAAGGCCGCCGGCATCTCCAAAAAACGCCGGTGGGCAGAACTCAGCGCCGAGTCCCAGCGCTCCCTGGTCGGCGAATTGACCGAATGCCGCCTGCAGGTCCGGGGGAAGAGCACCAATAAAGACGAATTCGTCACCTGCGGCGGTGTCCTCACCGACGAGGTCGATATGCGGACCATGGAGAGCCGACGCTGCCCCGGAGTATTCGTGGCTGGTGAACTCCTCGATATCGACGGCGTCACCGGAGGCTTCAACTTCCAGAACGCCTGGACCACCGGCTTCCTGGCCGGCTGCGCTATGGCTGGAAGCACTCCGTAAAAAAGCATTTGTGGAGCGCGGACGTCCCCCCGTCCGCTCCCAAAAAAAGGGCTTTTTCTTTTAAGCGGCCGAGGACGTCCGCGCTCCAAATAAAGTTGACCCATAATGGCAGTCCCACTATAGTTCAGGCGGTTTTACATTATGTTAGAAGTTCCCACTCTGGTATCTCCATGCCACATATTTCCACTTTCACCCTTTTTACTGCTATCTCCCTGGCAGTCTCACTGACTCTCTCCGGTTGCACCACGGATCTGGACATCGAAAACCTGAGGTTTGGTTGCGAGGAAGACGGCGACTGCGGATCGGGATACGTCTGTGCCCCTGCCGCGGACGGCCGAAGCAGCTGTCAGCCCGAGGGCCAGGTCTTTACACCCGATGCGGGAGATCTCGACGCCGAGCCCGACACGGAACCAGACACTGAACCAGACGCCGAACCCGACGCTCAGGACGCCGACGATGTAGAAGACGCCGACGTCGAGGTCGAGACCTGGTACGACGATATCGTATTTCTCTCTGCCGCAGACTCCGGCGACGATGAGAACTCCGGCGTCGCCCCCGATAGCCCGGTGAGCTCCTTTGCGCACGCCGTGAACATCGCCAGAGATGAGGGCCGAAGCGTCCTCTATCTCTCCCAGGGCGCCCACACCGTCGACGCCATCGTCGATTTTCCCTTGAGTATCCTGGGCGGCCGAGACGAGGCCGCCGACTGGGACGAGACCGAAGAAAACAGCACCCTGAGCCCCTCAGACTTCGCTGAATTCGGCGACGGCGGCATCATCACCACCCTGGTCATCACTCGCGACGAGGACGATCGGGGCGAGGAAGCGCTGCTGTCGAATCTCTTGATTCGCGGCCCAACCATTCCCGAGAGCGCCGGCGCCTCGGTGGCGACTCTGCGCATCTCTCATGTCGACGAAGACGCGCTTCGCGTCGAGAATAGCGAGATTCACGGCGGAGTAGCCGCTCAAGGCCTGGCCGGTCGTCCCGGAGATCCGGGCACCACCGCCAACTCCGGGGAGCCCGGCGACGACCACACCAACGCCGTCTACACCGACAATCCAGTCTCCGGCGGCGCCGGCGGCGCCCTCACCCAATGCGCTCACGGCGGCAGTTCCGGCTTCGGCGGCAACGGAGGGGCCAGCCTCGGATGCAGTTATGACCTGGGCGACTCCCACGGTGAAAGCGGATGGACTGGCCGCTTCATCACCGACGGGGCCGACGGCGGCGGGGGCGGCGAGGGCGGGCGTAATCGATGTCAATCAGCGGATCCCTTAGAATTATCCGGCGACCCCGGCGCCCCTGGAGAGCCAGGCGCTCACGGCACCGGCGGCGACCGCGGTGGCTCCTCGGTGGGAGCCTTCGACGAGGGCGGCCTGTGGAGTTCTTCGGCGCTCGGACAACCGGGAGCCCACGGCGAACCCGGAGGCGGCGGCGGGGGCGGCGGCGCCGGCGGTGGTCGCTATGGCAGCAGCAATAGCTTTTATTTCGCGGGCTCCGGCGGCGGCGGCGGCTCTGGCGGCTGCGGCGGCGCCAGCGGCCAACCCGGCGGTCCCGGTGGAGCCTCCTTTTCGGTGCTCTTGATCGACGCCCAGGCGACCGTTGAAAACGTGGAAATCCACGCCGGTGCCGGTGGCGCAGGCGGCGAGGGCGGCGCTTCCGGTTGCGGCTCCCCCGGCGGCGAGGGCGGCGGTGGGGGAGAAGGAAATCCCAACCGAAGCCAACCGGGAAACCCCGGTGGCAACGGCGGAAACGGCGGAAACGGTGGCGGTGGCGCCGGCGGACACGGCGGCCCCACCATCGGCATTGCTCTCGTCGACGCTTCCCAATACCAGGCTGCCGAACTCCAACTTCACGACTTTGACGACGGCTCCCCCGGCGGGGACGGCGGCACCGACGAATGCGATAACGCCAATCCGGAGTCCGGTGATATCGCCGGCACGTCGGGACCCCGAGGTTCAATCAACGAAGAGGTCAATTTTGACGATCTATAATGCTCGCTCGATCTCTTTTCTCTTCTCCCTGGTCGCTCTCTTGACCTTTGCTTTCCCCGGCTTCGTCTGCGCCGAAGAAGACCCCGAGAACGAAGCGCCCAGAACCGAAGACGGCCGCCTGATCATCGAGCCCTCTCCGGAGCAGATCCGCCTCAATGAACAGGCCGTCGAAGCCCTGGCTGATTACAACGCCGATCGCGCCGTGACGCTTTTGGAAGCGGCCTACGAGCTGGGTCCCATCAATATCATCGCTCTCAACCTCGGCCGCGCCTATCAGCGGGCCGGTGAGTGCGAAAAGGCTCACGATTTGCTCCAGGAGCTGCCGAACCTGGCGGTAATCGAAGTGCCTCCGCCGGAGATGATCGAAAATAGGGCCAGTGAATATATGGCGGAGATCGAAGAATTCTGCTGGGTCGACGACGAAGATGACTCCGAGCCCACGGAGCCCGCCGAACGAGATGATGAGCTCATTCGCCCGGGCCACGAAGATTCTCTCGAAACCCCCTATTCAACCTACGGCTATATCGGGCTGGGTTCCGGCGCTGCTCTGGCCGCCACCAGCCTCGGACTCCACCTCTACGCTCGCTCCCAACGAAATCTGGTCACCGGCCCGGACTCCTTCGACGACGGCCTCAACACTCGAGTCACCAGAAGCGAAGCGCTGGACATCGAATCTCGGGCCAACCTCTTCGACTCCATCGCCCTGGGCTCCGCCATCACCGGCGGGGTGCTCATCAGCACCGGAATCTACCTACTGGTCGCCGGCCAAGATCTGGCCGAACCCTCTTCTTTCGCCCTCACCTGGCATCCCGAATATCAAGGTATCCAATGGTCCACTTCATTTTGAATCGACGAGCCGTCTTCTCCACGTTCCTCCTTATCGCAGCAGCAGCTCTGCTCTTTTCGGCCTGCTCCTCACAGGACGTTCGCGTCAACAGCGAAACTCCCTGTGACAGCGACCGGGACTGCGATCCCGGCTACGACTGCATAGAGAACCGAGACGGTGAATTGACCTGCCAGGCGGTCGACGGCGACGGCGACCAGGAGTTGGACGCCGGCACTGACGCCGATGGCGACTCTGATCCCGACACGGGCGGCGATACCGAAGTGGACGCCGGAGACTCCGATCCCGACACCGGCGGTGATACCGACCCCGACACCGGAGACTCCGACCCTGACGCCGGAGACTCTGATACTGACGCCGACACCGGCCCCGACGGCGACTGGTGGGACGACATCATCTTCGTCTCCCCTGAAGGCGGCAATATCGCCTCCGGTACAGCCCCCGACTCTCCCGTTCGCACTCTGGAGCAGGGGCTCGTCCGGGCTGAAGAGCACCAACGGTCCACGATTTATCTCGACGAAGGCACCTACACCATCGAGCGCATCATCGACTTCCCCGTCAGCATCCACGGCGGTCGACTCGGCGAGAACGACTGGGACGAAGGCGGCGAGAAGAGCATCATCGAGCCCGGCGACTTCGCCGAATACGGCGACGGCGCAATGGTCACTACCTTGATCATCGATCGAAGCGACGACTCCACCACCCAAGCCACACTCTCCAACCTCCATATTTTGCCTCCCGCAACGCCCGACGAAGTAGGCGCCTCGGTGGCCACCGTCAGAATTCACGACGCCGACGAAGGGGCGCTCTTCATCATCGATTCTCGTATCGAGGGTGGCATCGCCGCGGATGGGGAAGCCGGCACCAACGGTTCCGCCGGAAATAACGGAAATACCGGCGCCGAAGGCCTCGGTCCCATCGACACCAATATCGACATCCGCCCCGGCGGCTCGGGAGCTCTGTCCACCTGCGGCGCTGGACACGGCGGCGACGGCGGTGATGCTCGCGAATGCTATACGTTTCAGTCCGGCGAGGATGGAAGCGACGGCTTCGACTCCGGCGCAGCCGACGGCGGTCCGGGAGGCGACGGCGGCGATCACGATTGCCACACATTTCAGGGCCAACCCGACGACGGACAAGATGGGCAGCCCGGACAACCAGGTGCCCACGGCGCTTCCGGTCAAACGGCAGCAGCATCGGCCGGGGAACTCTCCGCCGACGGAACCTGGATCCAACCCCAGGGAGAAGCCGGTCAGGCTGGCGAAGCCGGTGGCGGTGGCGGTGGTGGCGGTGCGGGCGGATCGAGTCATCAAAATGAAACCCGCTTTGGCTCCTCCGGCGGCGGTGGCGGCTCCGGCGGATGTACCTCGGAAGCCGGAACCCCCGGAACCCCCGGTGGCGCTGCTTTCACCGTCATTCTCATCGAGTCTACCGTCGAATTCGAGAGCGTCGACATCGTCGCCGGACAGGGCGGCGCGGGCGGCGACGGCGGAATCGGTGGATGCGGCGGGGCCGGCGGACAGGGCGGCTGTGGTGGATCGAATAACCCCCAGACCATCGATAATTGCGCCACCTCCAATGGCATGTCCAACTCCGGCCAGGCCGGTCGCGGCGGAAGCGGCGGTCCCGCCGGAAACGCAGGCGGCGGCGCCGGCGGAAACGGCGGTTCCGCCATCGGTATCGCCCTTCTGGACGGAGCCATCGAAGGCAGCGTCTCCTCGGCTATCGACTATATCGACTTTGAAGCCACTCGAGGCGGAAGCGGCGGCCTAAACGGCACCGCCGGTACAGCCGACTGTCCCGCCTTTGACGGTCAGGCAGCGGATCCGGCGCCGGCCGGTGAAGTTCACGAGCAGGTGGCGTTTTAACCGGAGCGCGGACGTCCCCGTCTCTTCATGGGACACATCGGACGAAAGACATTTTTGAACGCTATCGGCCGCAACCGCTATACAGAGTTTGGCGCCGAGGCAAAAAGTAGGCGGCGATCGGAAGTCTTATATTGGTCCCCCCACAACGTCTGGCGCCGCAGCCCTCGTATACACTATTTCTCGTTCGATCTCGCCAATGATGAAGATAATTTGGGTGACGATTGCGTAACGATCACCCGAAGAGGCGTTTGAAAAAGCCCTCTCCTTTCGCCCGGGAGCTGAGTCGTTTGGCGTGACGCTCCAGACTATTCGCATTCTGGGAGCCCACCAGCACGTCCTGAATCTCGCCGTTATGGACCACGACCACCGTGGGCAGAGATCTCACGTTGAAAGCAGCGCTGAGGTCGGGATGGTCTTCGGTATTCACCTTCAGAAACTCTACGGGCTCATCCTTCATGGCTTCGGCGGTGGCCTCAAAATGGGGAGCCATCGCCCGGCACGGTCCGCACCAGGGCGCCCAGAAGTCGATGATCGCCGCCGGTCCGCCTTCCTGCATTAAGTTCTCAATTTCTTGTTGGGTGGTGATATCTTTTGTGGGCATCAAAAATCCTCGCGGGTTTCAGGTATCAGTGTAGCATGTGAATCGAAGCACAGATTATCTATCGGTTGGATGCTGATAGTGACAATAAGGTTTCGTTTCAGATGCTGATTCTATAGAGCGCGAATCCCGATCATCTGCAACGACATGCCCACCACTTCGAATTGAAATTCATCGCCTCGGCCTTCGACCTTAACACTGAGGCCATCTTCGGCGCGGGCGATGACCAGCTCCACTAGGCCTCCCGGGCCCAGGCCGCTGGCCTTGAAATCCTCGATCATCGACAGTCGCAGCTGAATCTCGAGACGGCTCGCGCCTTCGTCCCAGTCCGGACGGGGATGATCGGGAAACCTACTCAACTCGCCGCGAATCTCCCAGCTCAAGCCTCGCTCCGCGACGCGCAGCTCCCGAAGCTCGAAGTCCTCAAGGGGCGGCTCCTCGTCGTAGAGCCCCTCCAGGGCCCGGCCATTCGTCAATTTCTGGGTCCACCAATCTTCCATCGCACGCTCCAGCTCGTTGTAGGGCGCGACGATAGCATGGTTGGACTCGGTCAAAAAGACGTCCCTCGGAGCGACTTCCCCCTTGCCCTCATCCCGCTTCGCGGCCATGATATGCGACAATCTTTTGTGATGTTAACTCCATGCCTGATGCCAAGAGGAATATGCCGATGCCCACTTCACCCTTATTAATCGATCAACTTCGGGAAATCACTCGCAATATGTGGTGGTGCTGGCACCCCGAGATCTGGCAGATTTTTGAGGCCATCGATGTTCAATTATGGCGAGATACGAACCAGAACCCGATAGCCTTTCTGGAGACCATCGATGATGAGAAGTTGGCCGAGAAGGTCCGAGAGGGAGCCCTGGCCAGTCGAATTCAACAGGCAGTCAGAAGACTTCGCGACTATGTGGAGCACGCCGGTCCCCAGGCGAATATGGTAGCCGGCCCCCTTCATCAGGCGCCGGTGGCCTATTTTTGCGCCGAATTCGGCCTCCACGAGTCGTTGC
>SKNI01000631.1 GCA_007120615.1 Myxococcales bacterium
TCAGATCGAAGATCCCCACGATCGGCCCATTGCACCGTTTGGCGCATTCAAAAACATCACCGATATGATCGTTATGGCCGTGGGTGATTAACATCCCGTCAACCTCGATCTCATGATACTCTTCCGGACACTCCGGATTTCCTCGAACCCATGGATCGAGAAGAATTCTCTTTCCTTCCGGAGTCTCAATCAAAAACGTCGCATGCCCCAGCCAGGTGATCTCTACTCCCGTCAATCCCATCATAACCTCCGTCGTTGGTTAGCTAAGTGTGTGCTTTTCGCTGTTTTCGGGAGACCACTCCATCAGAATATGAGGGATCTCCGCCTCTTCAAAACTATCGCCCCGCCGAATCCAGCCCAGAGACCTGTACCAGTCTTCCAGGTAGGCCTGCGCGTGGAGGGCGGCCCTTTTTTCGCCGAGAAACTCCTGAACCGCTTTCATCAATTCGGTACCCAATCCCCGACGTTGCCTGGTCGTATCCACGGCCACCCGGCCAACCTTCACCGGATCGTCGTCCATAAAAAGCCGTGCCGTCCCGACCAGACGGTCATCGGACCACAATAAGGCATGATGACATTGAGGATCGAGACCATCGACCTCGGCCTCCGCTGTGATCTTCTGGCCCACCACGAACACTCGATTTCGAAGCACCATTACCTCATAGAGCTCCATTTGAGAGAGCTCAGAAAATGGCTTCACCTCCACGCGAGTGCTCATCTTTTCACCGATACCGCGTCCGGTTGTTGGTCGGGATGGCTGACCTGAAACGCCTCGCGCTCAAAACAGGCTTCCTCAATGGACAACAGGCGGGGAAAGTCGCCGGGGTCGATATCAAACCGTCGGGCGTTATAGAGCTGCGGGATCAGACAGATATCGGCCAGCGTTGGATCATCTCCGATGGAGAAGTCTCCACGTTCATCTTTGACCATATGAGCATAGGCTTTGAGTCCGCGGCGAATCCAATACGCCGACCACTCTCGGGCGTCCACGTCGCTTTCGGCTTTGAGCTTTTGCATCACCGCCAGATTTTGCAGCGGCTGAATCCCGGAGTTGACCACCTCGGCCAACTGACGAATCCTACCCCGTTGCTCCATCGACCCCGGAAGGAGCGGCGGCGAGGAAAACCGCTCCTCCAGGTACTCCAAAATCGCAAGCGACTGCGAGAGCCGGTGTACTTCACCCTCTTCTTCCCACTGAAGTACCGGGATCTGGCGAAGAGGATTTTTCTTTCGAAAACCCTCTTCATGCTGTCGCCCTCCCTCTTCAACCAGGTGAACGGCAATATATTCGTAATCGACCCCTTTCAGGGCCAGCCCCACCCGCACTCGCCAGCTGGACGAACTTCGCCAATATCCAAAGAGTTTCATCGCTCTACTTCCACCACTTTCTGGTCAATGGTGCCGAAGATATTCTTGCCCTCTTTGCTCTTCATCTCGATCTGAACCGTATCGCCGGGAGACATAAAGGGGGTCTTGAATTCGCCGGTGTCGATCTTCTCGATCATCCGCTTCTCCGCCAGACAGGACGAGCCCTTGGAGCGATCTTCGTTGGATACCGTTCCACTTCCCAGAATCGTGCCCGCCGTAAAGGAGCGAGTCATGGCGATATGCTCGATAAGATCGAAGAATGAAAAGTGCATCTCCGGCCCGGCTTCGGGCTCTCCGAAGACCTCGCCATTATAGATGCTTCGAAGGGGCAGATGAACCCGCCCGTCCTTCCAGGCCTCACCCAATTCATCGGGAGTTACCGCGAAAGGAGCAAACCCGGTGGCCGGCTTGGACTGGAAAAACCCGAACGACTTCGCTAGCTCCGCCGGGATGAGGTTTCGAAAGGTCACGTCATTTAAGATGACGATGAGCTTTACGTAATCGCCGGCCTCATCGGCCGTAACTCCGCGGGGCGTATCTCCCATAATCACGGCAATTTCGGCTTCAAAATCGCATCCCCAGTCCAGATTGGGGACCTCGATATTATCTGTGGGTCCCATCAACACACCGGAGCCGCCCTGATAGACCAGGGCGTCGGTCTTTAAGGTCTCCGGAGGTTCGGCATCGCGGGCTTTTCTCACCAGGACGATGTGATTGATATAGGCCGACCCATCGATCCACTCGTAGGCTCGGGGAAGGGGCGCATCGAGCTTATCTACCTCCACCGCCGTTCCTTCGAGATCCTGGGAGTCGAGCTTTTCGGAGAGCTCCAATAACGAGGGCTCTACCTCATCCCAACGATCCAGGGCATCCTGCATCGTGGTGGCGATCCCTTCCGCCGTTGCATAAACCTGATTATCACCTCGTACCACGACCAATTTTCCGTCGCGAGACCCGTCACGTAGCGTCGCCAGCTTCATTCGCTCTCCTCTAAATTCAGTAAGTTCATTGCATCTTCTGACTGTCATTTAACGGTGTCAGAGGTATCCACCCGTTCGGTCACTGTCAATCCTCCGCCCCTGAGAGTCACCAAAATCGGACCGCGAAAGACAAAAAAATAGGCGCCCTCACCATGAGAGCGCCTATCCTATCGACCGAAGCTACCGACTCTACCGAATCATCTCAGTCGTCGGTATTATCATCCTCTTCCTCTTCGACTTCGCCCTGGTGGACGAACGCTCGAAGTGTGACATCTCCGGTCTCACAGGTTCCGTTTTGATAGCAGTAGGGACGAACCTTTACGGTATATTCGCCGGCTTCCTCGACCTCCAGAATCAACGCTCGATCCCAATACTCCTCTTCTCCCGAAGAGACCTGAAATTGCTCCAGGAGGTAATTTCCACCATTTATCTCTTCATCGTCTTCGTCGACGATGGTGAAGACCGACTCCATCTCAATGGAATTCTCCGAGGTCATCCCCAGGATATCTCCCGCTTCCAGGGTCACCCGGAAGTAGTGGGTGGGAATCTCATCTTCCGACTCCACCTCACCGATGTCAAAGGAGCCGCTGATCTGTGCCGGAAGCTCCAGGACCATGGCATCTTCGAAGGTGCCATTATCGTCGTCCAGAGCGATGTCGTCGCCATACTCCTGGCCGAGAACATCGAAGGCTACCAGGCGAACTTCCGTCTCAAAGTCCGGTCCTCCTCGAAAGAACGCATCTCGCAACAACAGACTCGCCGTATCGCTCACACCCCAATAATAAGAGGCTGCGATCTGAGAAAATTCAGTGGTCGAGATCTTGTTGAGTGACCACGCCGGGAGAATCCCCGCGTCCATCGGATCGAGGTCTTCATCCTCCAGATCCACATCGTGCTGCGCGGTCATCCACAACAGGTGGCCATCGCCCAGATCGACATCAAAGAGCACCAGGTCACCGACGCCTCCCAGCGTAAAGGTGGCCTCCGAATCCGCTCCTAATTCCAAAACGTCTGGCTCCACCGCGTCTACGGCGATGATATAATCAAAGCTGTCGCCGCCCAGATATTCGTCGCCCTCCTCAGCGCCCAGGTTTCGGTGATCCGAGA
>SKNI01000446.1 GCA_007120615.1 Myxococcales bacterium
GCACGGTAGACGAGGGCCGGTATATGCATGTGCCCTGCTCCTATTTATCGGGGTGGTCTCCTTCTTTCATTTTCCCTTCTATACCCTGGGAATTTCCATCGTCGTCGCCGTCGCCGTGGAGGGATGTCTGCATCAAAAACACGGCGGGCTCCACCTTCATCGCTCTAAAAAGGCGGCCTTGCTCTTCGCTCTTGCGCTCACCGTCAGTCTGGGAGGGCTGTGGGGAGCGCGAGCGACGGTGTTGGCCGAGGGACCGGAAGAGACGCTGGATGTCTCTGAGCTGGAGGAGGTCCGCCGGGCCATGCACCTTTATCCCACCGACGGGGTGCTGTTGAGCGCCTTGAGCCTGCAGGCCCGGGGAGAAGGGGACCCGGAGCGAGCGCTGGCCCTTGCCCGGCGGGCCTTTATACTGCGGCCCCATCCCCAGCAGGAGTTTTTACTCGCTCGAACGCTCGCCATTACCGGCGATCTCGAGGAGTCCGCCGAGGTCTACAGGGAGCTTCTTCGCGCCGATCGCAGATCGGTGGGCTTATACAATCAGATTCAACCCCGGCTGCGCCGCGATCTTCGAGATTCTGAGCTTCGGGCCCATGCGTACTCCGAGGCCAGCGCCGGTCGACTGAGCGTCTTCGCCCGACATTTGCTCTCCGAGGAAGGGGCGACGTCGGCGATCGACTTCGCCCTGGCGCTGGCAGCGAAGCGCCCCGAAAGAGCCGAGGCTCATCTATTGGTCATCGATCTCTACCGTCGGGCCGATCAGGTGGAGCTGGCCGAGATGTATGCCCGGGCATTGGTGGCCCGAAACCTGGTGGCCCCCGACAACCGTCGCCCCGCCGGCCTGGCGGAACTGCTCGACATCATGAAAAAAGAGGATCGCTCCCACGAAGGTCGAACGCTGGCCGATCGAGCCTTCTCCTCGGGATTGGAGACTCCCGAATTCGCCCGCTCCGTCTTTGAGCTTCGCCCCGACAACCCCCGGGACCTCACCGACCGGGATCGCCGGCTATTTACAGCGGCCGTGGAAATCGGCTGTCGCCCGCCCTATGAGCAAAGCTACCGGGCTCAGTGCTGGATTGCCCGAGCTTATATGGCGGAGGCCGCAGGGGATCTGGAAGAGGCCCAATCCCTTCTGGAGCGCGTGGAGCGTCACCACGACGACCCACGAGAGCTGGGCGCTTTCTTTGCCCGCCAGGGAGAGTGCCAGCAACTCGCCGGCGTCCAGCGTCGAAACCGCGGCGGTCGATACATCCATCATCTGGAGCGCCAGACCCCGATCTGCGCCCGCTACGAATAAGGAGCCGTCTGCGCTCCGAGGATTGACCGGACTTCCCGGGTTTATGGCTATTTGCGAAGAATTGTAGAATCTTGTATTCTCCCTCCATCACAACGTTAAGTGGGTGGCACCTGCGACGATTTAACGCCTTTTGCTTCGATAAGCAGCAAGGCGAAGAGTTTTGTTTATTACTTTTTGGAGACTGGAGAACACGATGAAGTCAGCGCATCAATCACTGAGAGAACTCACGCCTATCCTGGCTATTTTCTGTATCCTGGGACTGGCCTGCGTGGTCGAATCCGGCGAAGGTGACAATCAACCCAACCAGGTCACGCCTGGCGACGGAGACGGGGATGGCACCCAACCCGGCGACGGAGACGGAGACGGCACCCAACCCGGCGACGGAGACGGTGATGGCACTACGCCAACCGGAGAATGCGTGGAACTGACCTCCGACGAGGTCGAAAACGGTGCGGTTCTGGATGGCTGTTATCTGGTTGATGGAAGCCTGACGGTCACCGGCGGAACCCTTCAGATCGAGGGGGGGACGGAGATGTACTTTGAGAGCGGTCGCGGGCTCACCGTAGACGGAGATGATGGAGAGGCGGCGATAGAAATCAATGGCTCATCATCGAATCCCGTGCTGATGAGAGGGTCGTCGGACAATGCAACGGCCGGGTTCTGGTCCGGAGTTCGCATTCGGCGTACCGGTGCAGCACCCAATACGATCTCGGGGCTCATCGTGGAACATGCCGGAGGACGCAATTGGGGTACCAATCAGCGCGATACCCGCCAGGGAGGACTGGTCATCGATACAGGGGCCGATGCTCAGATCACGGACGGCATCTTCCGCCACAATCAACACGCGGGACTTTCCATTCACGCCGCAGGCAGTACCGTCACCGTCAGTGGCTCTTCTTTTGAAGATAATGAAGGCTATCCGATCCGACTCAGACCCAACCATGTGGGAGATCTCAATCCGGATCTGCACTTCTCCGGCAATGATGATGAATTCGTTCAGATCGCCCGAGTGCGCTCCAACGATCCCCATATCACTCTGGAGAACGATGCCACATGGCCGACGATGGCGATCCCCTACGAAGCCTATCGTTTCTATGTTGAGGCAGACCTGACACTCACTCCCGGGTCCACCTTCCATATCAAATCTGGCGGCTTTGTACGTATCAATGAGGGAGGCACCCTCAACGCCGATGCATCGGGAGCTGATCCCATTCGGTTTGTTGGAGTCAGTTCCGCCCCCGGATCCTGGACAGGACTTCGCTTTATCCGCTCCTATTCCGAAGATAACGTCCTGGCCAACATCGAGGTTCGAAACGGCGGATCTTCCAGCTATCGACATGAGTCCGGCACCCGGGGCGGTATCCTGGTGTGGTACGGAAGACTCGATATCAATGAGGCCGTCATCACGGACAGTGAAGGCCATGGACTCACCGGCCACGGCGATACCACCCTCGTCACCGGTTGCGAGGATATGACGTTCGAAAATATAAGCAGTAACGAGATCAATGCCCACCAGCGTGGTAATGAAAGTGACCCCGCAACGGTTTGCTAGTCGTTTCTGCGGCCCTGCGGCTTGAATTTGGTGTGGGGCCAGAGTTGTTCCGATTGCCCTGCCGAGGATTGACCAACTCGGCAGGGCTCTTAGCTTTTAGTGGTACGATGGTTGGCGATTCTCTTCGGGAAAGCCGACCACCACACCATATATCCCGTCCTATCTTGATCGGGGGGAACCGACGCTCATCGTTTGCGAGGAGCGTGGTGCCACCGTTGTGGCATGGTTAGTTTCGATTTTTTCGGGGGAGTACGATTATGGCCAGCAGCCGCCTGAAGATGTGGGTTGACCGATTTGAGACGCTTCCCCGGCCGGTGCGGGTAGCAGCACTGTTGACGGTGCACCTGCTGATCTTTTCGGCCGCCTACTGGATGGCCTTTTTATTTCGATTCGACTTTCAGATTCCCGCCGAGTTTTACGGGCCCTTCTGGATGAGCCTGGGCGCTCTTTTGGTAGTCAAGACTGCGGTCTTCGGGGTGTTGAAGATGTTTCAGGGGTGGTGGAAATACGTCAGCCTCTACGACGTCATCGGCCTCGCTCATGCGCTGGCGGTGTCATCGCTGGTTTTTATGGCGGTCAACACCCTGCTGGTGAGTCCCGA
>SKNI01000132.1 GCA_007120615.1 Myxococcales bacterium
AGATCGGCCAGATCAATATCGGCGGCGAGCTCGAAGTGGGAGTCGAGGTGGTCCGAAGACCCTCCGATGGCGTTGAGCTGGGCTGCCGAGCAGATCAAAAAGGGATCGCCGTCGATTCCCTGGCCACCACCAAAGGGGCTCGCCCCGGGGTCGCAGGCGGGATCCCGGCATTCGCCGGCTTCACAGAACTCGATGCCCGTGCATCCGCTGCCGCAACTTCCGCAATTATCATTGTCGGTCTGGAGATCTCGGCAGTGAGCTCCACCTGATTCGGGACAATAGTCGAGCAGCGCATCTTCGCAGCTATATTCACATTCGCCGGAGCTACAGGTGGCGTTGGTGCCGCTTATTGGGGGACATGGAGTGTCGCAACCGCCGCAATGAGCTACATCATTCTGAGTGTCGATGCAGGCGTCTACCCCCTCGCAATATTCGGTGTTGTCGACGCATTGAGGTCCTGTGTCGGCGTCGGGTCCAACATCGGCGTCGGGTCCAACATCGGGGTCGGAGTCTGGACCGGTGTCGGGTCCTGTATCGGGACCGTCAGCATCAGCATCGGGACCGGCGTCGAGTTCACCGTCACCGTCGAAGCCGGAATCAGCATCGGGCTCACCATCAGAGTTCGCGTCCTCATGGCCCGCATCAACGTGGCCATCCTCATCGAAGATGCAAAAACCCTCGAGGCACTGAGCATCGCCAGGGCAGTCGAATTGATCTTCGCAGCTAACATGCCCCAGGCGCCCTGAATAACTACAGGCCGCTACGAAAAGCACGCTCATAGCCAGACCACAGCCGACCAGGACTCGCCATGTTTCGGCGGATAAAAAGAGGTTCGATAGCTTCATTGGGAGTGTCCAAAATAACAGTAATCAGATCAACACTCGCAAATCGTAGCGGATCGCACCGGGCAACGCTATCTTACCGGAGCGCGGACATCCCCCCGCCGCGCTCGACACTGGTACTAGGCCAGGGTGTTGGTCCAATACTCTCCGGGCTCATGGGTCGCCTCGATCAATTTGGACTCCTTCATCCACCGGGCCAACTCTCGGTAATATTCGTTGGACATGGTCAGGTCGAAGGTAAAGCAGGGCACAGTGGCCTCGAAGATGGCGTTCATCAACGGTGAGTCCTGATCGGTCTCGGTGCGGTCAAAGTAGATCTGACGAGCTTTTCGAGGGTGCTGATGGAGGTAGTCGATTCCCCGGTTGAGGACCTTCAAAAATCGCTCCAGGAGGGGCCGGCGTTTCTCCAACGTGTCGGGGTGGGTGATCAGGATCAGCTGACAGAAGTCCGGCACTCCCCAGTCTTTCAGGGCGAAAAACTTCGCTTCGTGACCCCGGTGGCGAGCCTCCAGGACTTCAAAATTATAAAAAACCAGGGTGGCCAGGTCGGCCTTATCCTCGAGAAGGGCGTCGGTGTGATAAAAGCTATTATTGACCGGGGTAAAGTCTTCCACATCGCATTCGCCACCGTCGGCTTCGATCATGGTCTTGACGATCGCCGGACCGCCCGGGCCTGGGGCGCCGGGGTATTGAATTCGCTTGCCCGCCATATCCCGGGGGCGCTCGATCTCGGAGTCGGCCAGATACATGACCCCGCCGTTGGTGTGAAGAAAGCGAGCGAATCCGATGACCGGTTTGTCTTTGGAGCGATCTTCTACCAGATGCAATGGCTCGGTGATCGCCAGATCCATGGCGCCGGACTCGATCTCGTCGACGGCGTCCAGATGTTCTTCGGGCTCCACCAACTCCAACTCAATTCCGGCTTCTTCGAACCAGCCTTTCTCCAGGCCGACGAGAAAGGGAACGTGGTCGGGGTTGAGAAACCATTCCAGGCCTAACGTGAGCTTTTCCATTTTGAATGCCTTTTGCAGTGGGAGGTGGGATGGAAGATGTGATGGTTTGAGCAGCGAATTGGTCGCTGAATTGAACCGTGGATTGAATGGTGAAGTACCTACCACAGGGGGGCGGCGGGGGCTATGGCCGGTGAGGAGTATCGTGGAGCAGATGCGAAAAAAGACAGGGCGGGGAGATGATAGTCATCTCCCCGCCCTGTGGTCGGACGGATTATCTTTGGTCGATGATTACGACCGGTGTTCAGGCTTCCGTAGAGTGTCGCCTGCGAAGCACCATAAGACCGAAGAGAGCGACCAGAAGGAGGAAGCTCGTTCCCGATCCGGAGGTCGATGAGCAGGCCGGTCCGCCGCCGGAGATAAAGCCCAACTCTTCGAGATCATCGTCGTCGATATCATCGAAGTCGCCGTCTCCGTCGAACTCACCGTCACCATCAGCATCACCGTCACCGTCAGCATCGCCACCATCATCGTCTTTTTCGACGATGAAGTGTCGTTCGACGACGGCCATATTGCCGGCGGCGTCAGTCGCAGTAACCCGCAGATCGCGCTCTCCTTCTTCCATATCATCGGGAAGTGGAACGCTCCAATTGCCGTCTTCGTCAGCCGTGGTGCTTCCCACAGGCTCACCGTCGACGTAGACGATGATCGTCGCGCCCGGTTCGGAGGTGCCCGTGACGACGGCTCCTTCGGAGGGAACGACGCTGTCTTCTTCGGGCTCGTTGACGACCAGCGACGGGGGAATGGTGTCGATGGTGATGTCTACGCTGGCTTCGCTTTCCATGCCATCGTCGTCGGCCACAACAGTAACCGTCAGTTCACCTTCGGGGAGGTCCTCTTCCGGGGTCCACTCCCAGTTGCCGTTTTCGTCGGCTTCCACGGTGTCGACCTCTTCGCCGTCGACGTAGATGACAACGGTCGCGCCAGGTTCGGCACTTCCCGAGAAGGTCGGCTGGGAGTCGTTGATCAGGTCACCATCTGAGGGCTCGTCGATGGAGACTTCCGTGGTGCTCGGGTCGATCTCGAAGGTGACCGAGTCCTCGTGAGCGGCCGGGGAGTCGCTTTGCGCGGTGACGGTGATCTCGCCTTCTTCCAGCTCTTCCTCGGAGGTCCAGGTCCAGTTGCCGTCTTGGTCGGCTTCTACGGTGTCGACCACTTCCCCATCGATGATGATGTCGATCTGGGCGCCCGGCTCGGCTTCTCCGGAGACCGTCGGAGTGGTGGTGCGCACCACGGAGCCCTCCGCAGGCTGAAGGATGACCACTTCTGCGGTGGTGTCGACGATGAAGTCTACGGAGTCCTCAGACTGATTGCCTGCCGGATCGGTAGCCCTGGCGACGGCTTCATATTCTCCGTCTTCCAGAGCGTCGTCGAGCTCATAGGTCCACTCCCCGTTTTCATCGGCAGTAGTCGTTCCGATCTCTTCGCCGTCGATGAAGATATCGATCTGGGCGAAGGGCTCGGCGTCGCCTTCGATAGCATCGGGGCTCGAAGAGAGGACGTCTCCATCACCGGGCACTCGGATCTGGATCATGGGGGCCACGGTGTCGACCTCAAATTCGGCGGTCTCCGTGGCCTGGTTTCCTG
>SKNI01000576.1 GCA_007120615.1 Myxococcales bacterium
ATCCTTGAGCTTGTCGTCGATATAGACCTCCCGGACCAGCTGCTGGGCGGCCAGCACCTCTTCGGGGGTAACCACGGCATCGGGGACCGGCATGGAATCCGATTCGGTGACCAGGTCCATGATCTGGCGCTCTTCTGCGCGGTTGGGATAATCGACGCGGATCATCAGCATGAAGCGGTCGACCTGGGCTTCGGGCAGGGGGTAGGTGCCCTCCTGCTCGATGGGATTCTGGGTGGCCAAAACCAGGAAGGGCGCGTCCAGCTTATAGGAGGTGTCGCCAATGGTGACCTGGCGCTCCTGCATCGCTTCCAGCAGGGCAGATTGAACCTTGGCCGGGGCCCGGTTGATCTCGTCGGCCAGCAAAAAGTTGGTAAATACCGGACCTTTTCGGGGGACGAATTCCTTGGTGGCCTGATCATAGATCATGGTCCCGATGAGGTCGGCCGGCAAAAGGTCAGGGGTAAATTGGATGCGCTGGAAGTCGCTCTGGATGCAATTGGAGAGGCTGTTGACCGTCAGGGTCTTGGCCAGCCCCGGGACGCCTTCCAGAAGGACGTGGCCGCCGGTGAGGAGACCGATAAGTAAGCGCTCCACCATATAGACCTGGCCGATGACGATGCCGGAGAGGGCCTCCAGGATCTTGTCGACGAACGCGCTCTGTTCTTTGATGCGAGCTTCCAGATCGTCGGCCACCGGGGTTTCGGTGCCCGGGGCGTGGCCGAGCAGGGTTTCGGCGCTTTTCTCAGAGGGATTCTCGGAGGCATTCTCGGGGGAAGAAGTCATGGCAAAAACTATCCTTGAAAGATCAGGGTCTATCGGTATTCCAGCGATGAAGTGGCCAGATGATCAGCGCGGTCGTTGAGCGGATGATCGGAGTGGCCTTTTACTTTTACAAACGTCAGGTCCGAAAACTCAGCGACCAGGTCGCGAATCGAGAGGATCAACTCCCTATTCGCCTTGGCCTTCCAGCCCTTGGTGAGCACACCGATGCAATAGCTGCTATCGCTGTGGAGGCGAACGGGTTTGTCTCTGTCTTCGATCTCTTTCAGGGCGACTTTGATGGCCATAAGCTCGGCGATATTATTGGTTCCGTGACCGAGAAATTGCGAAATCTCGTGATAGGAGTCGCCCTCTCGAATGAGAACTCCATAGCCGCAGGGTCCGGGGTTTCCCGAGCAGGCGCCGTCGGTATAAATCTCGATGGTCCCCGGCGGCGGGTTCGGGACGTCGATCAATTCGTCGGGTACTTCCCGGAATTCTCTTCTGGGGCCCCATTGATCGGGCGACTCGGCAGTTGTAATAGGCTTTGCCTTCGATTTTGTTCCCGACTTCTTCTTTTTGGGCTTCTCGAATTCCTCTTGAGCGTCGACGACGTCGGCCGAACTCTCGGAGATATTTCGAGGATTGGCCCGGTATATCTTGGCTTCCTCGTCGTCGGAGTAGCGCATCGAGACCCGCCCCTCCTTGAGGATCGGGTTTTCGAGATCGTCGACCTCCACCCAGACTTGTTTGCCTTTGAAATAGCGTCGTTGCCAGCTGCTCACCTATGCTCTCCATTCACTAAAGTGGGTGTGCATCTCAGTACCGGTGGCGTGTACCACAGGAGCGGTGTGGTTTCTACAGTCCCGTCAGTAGCAGGAGCGCGGACGTCCCCGTCCGCATTAAAGTAAAGAAGCGCTTTTTGATTCATACTTACGAGGGCGTCGGCGCGGTGGAATGCATACGAGAGTCGATATCTTCTAAGAGGGCGTCAACCCGCTCTTCAAGACGCTTTCGCGCGATTGGGTTGGAGATCTTGTCGGTCTCTTCTTTTAGGGCCCGCAGCTCGTCGCCAAATGCCTTCAGGCGGTTTCGGGGTGGATCCGTTGCGAGCAATTTCTCGAGCATCTCGGCGATGGTGTGCAGCAGGTTGGCTCCCACAGCGACGGCGTGGCGAATTTGTCCGAAGGTCTGGTAGACGTAGTCGTCGAAGCCGACCTGAGGAAGGACCAGAACTCCATCGTCTACGTTGCGCACACGGGAGGGGAAATCGCGATGAGCAGTAAGAGCCAGCCAGTCGCTCAATTCCTCCAGGACCTGGCGAGCTGTGGATGGATCATTGACGCCCGTCGATAAGGCTCGAAGGGCGACGTCGACCAGTTGCTGGACCGCCAACTGGGAGTTTGCGCGAAGTGAAGGGCTCGACCCAAACGAAAACGCTTTCTCGCCGAGCTCGGCCAACTCCGATGCTTCGTCCCGGGAGATGGCGTCGGTGAGAAAGACGGTGGCTAGAACTTCTCGTTCGAATAGATAACTTCCGACGCTGAACTCTACCTGAATGGCCAGAACCGGGTCCTCGACGAATTCGGCCAGTCGAGACTCCCGGATAGTCTGCAGATATCCACCCTCGGGAGCGCGAATTATCATGCGGGATGTGGCCCTATCTTCGATCTCGGCGATCAGGTCTTCGTCCGTCGTGCTCTCATCAAAGGGCTGGCCCACATCTTCGGGGTAGAGCGTTTCGCTCACATTATCGAGGTCGCTACGAATTCGAGTGGTGATCTCGGAGACCAGAAGTTGCTGTGAGATGTGTTGAACGAAATAGAGAAGCAGTCCGAGACAGACCAACGCCAGGATTAACGCCACCAACATCGCCAGGCCCGGCACGAAGGCCTCCTCGGCCTCGTTGGAAGCGCGCACTCTGCGCAGAACGAGGAGCGAATAGACGAAGGTCGCAAGATACATCCCCAGGACCATCTGCTGGCCTCGGTCCCGTCGAAAGGTGGTGATCACTCGCGGGGAGAATTGCGAGGCGGCTAGTTGAAGCACAACGATGGTGATGGAAAAAGCGATACCGATAACCGAGGCCATGGCCGTGGCGATGGTCGATAGCATATCGCGGGCACCGTCGGAGCCGCCGGCAAAGACAAAGGGAATCCACTCCTGGGCGGCGTCACCGAAGACTTCGTCGAGGTAGACCATCGTCGGTGCGAGAAGTACCGCCGCAAGGACCAGCAGCGCCGGTACCAGCCACATGCTCTCCTTGATATTATAAATCAATGTCGAGGTGTCTTCTCGCATGAGATAAAAGTAGACACCCGGCATTGTCGCTGCAGAAATCGGCCCTGCCCACTGCCCAACGACGGCTGCGGAGCGGATGGTATGACGAGTTTCTGGATCACGGTAGGGTCGTTAAGGAAGGATCTATTTGAAGTTCTTGGAGTGTGGATGAAAAACCAATCGAAACTCTATATCGCCGTCGCAATCGTTATCACGCTGACTCTGGGGCATATCAATTTCTGGCTTCGCGCCCCCGACGTGGAGTCGTTTCGAGCCGGGCAGACCGGACCGGACGTGGTCGCCCAACTCGACGGATTGAGTGATTCGCTGGACAAGGGCGACCGGACCGGACGTGGTCGCCCAACTCGACGGATTGAGTGATTCGCTGGACAAGGGC
>SKNI01000247.1 GCA_007120615.1 Myxococcales bacterium
CTCTCCATTATTGGTCAAGTCTCGGGCCCGGTGGTGGCTGATGACGTCGCCCAGGTTATCGAGTCCCTGGGTGGGGCCGATATTGTCGACCACGTCTTCATATTCGGGGGGAATCGAGATCCCGTGACCGGCGGCGTCGATGGTGCAGGTGGCGAATCCGAATTTGGCCATGGAGCCGGCAAAGGCCAGCATCTCAAAGCGGGTGGAACTGATCGCGTGGCTGTAGATGATCACCGGATGAGGGGCCTTAAAATTACCTTGCTCCACAGGGATCGTGCACATAAACGGCACCTCCCCCGGTGTGACCTCGGCGGTACCTCGAGCCAGGTCGATCTGGACCAGGTTTTCGTTGACCCAGCCGTCGGTGTCGCCCAGAAAATTCGGAGAGAGAAAGGTCCCGCTGATCACATAATCGATGTCTTCGAACGCCTGACGCACCAGGGCGGTCCCTTCGGCTCCCAGTTGATCGTTTGCGATGGGGATGATCAGGGGCAAGATGGTCTCCAGATCAAAGGTCAGGGGCTCCTCGGAGCCTTCGGCCTTGAGATTGTGGAGCATATGCAATTGAGCGGGGTATTGCTCGTGTAGCCAGGCCAGGGGACCGTGGCCGTAGAGCCCGGCACGGACCGCTTCCAGGCGCTCCGTGGGCACCTGGGTGGTGAAGGACCAGGCGAATCGGACATTCTGGAGGGCCGGATCAAACCGCTCAGGAAGGGCCTCGGGGAGGATTTGTCGCAGGGGTTCCAAATCTTTGCTCTGGTCGAGATGATTGACCCATTGAAAGGGGCTCTGCACGGAGCGTTGATTCTCACCGCGAAGGGCGCTGGTGAGGACGACCGCATAGGTCGTGCCCGGCTCCAGGGCGTGGACCGGTCGCATCACCAGGGTATTGGTCTCTCGCTCGTAGAAGTCTAAGACCTGGCGAAACTCCCAGGGATCGCCGTCGGGATCTCGGAGGTTTGGCTCTCCCCCGTGATGCTCCGCTGTGGGAAAGAGCAGATTGGTCCCGTCGCCCCTGGAATCATTGTCGAAATAGGCATTGGGTCTGGAGAGGGTGATCGGGAAGTTGCCCAGCCCCATATCCAATAATTCCAATTTCCCGTAGGTGGGGCTGTCGGGGTCGACGTTGACCAGATATACGGCGTCGTCGGAGAAGTTCGGGGTCAACTGCTGATGGCGCTCGATGAGCCCTTCCACATCCAGGGGCTTATCGAAGGATACCGTAATCGGGGAGAATACACCGAATCCGGAGGATTCATTGAGAGCAACCCGAACTCGCTCTTCGGTACGGCTGGCACCGATCTCGGAGACGTTGAGTCGGATGCCCGTAGGACTGCCGGGGTCGACGCGGGTAGCGACATTATTGGGGAACGGGATATCCGGGAAGGGCCGCTCGTCGAGATCAAACGAGACCCGGGGGCCACCGGTTTCTTCGGTCTGGCGCAGACCGGTGGGTTCTTCGTTGCTGGCCCAGCAACCACTGGTAACGAAAAGAGCGAGCGTCAAAACAACAAGTAGATATCGTTTCACCTGGGGTCCCTTTGTCCCAGTTTCGGCATCCTCCCCGGTTCATGCCGAAAGCTGGGGTTATAGCCGAGACCCGGTGAGCCTGTCACAATCAGGCCCTGTGGTCCCGGAAATCAGTCGCCGATCAAATCAGCGTAATCTTCAATCGAAGCCTGCAGTACTTTGCGGGCATGGTCAGCACCATAGATGGTATCGACTTCAACTTCGAGGTCATCTTCACCAGGTACCATTTTGTAGGTCAAAAAATAATGACGCAAGCGTTCTACCAGAGCGGGAGGAAGATCGTCGATATCTCGGGCATTGCCCCAGACGAAATCGCCTTCCAATACGGCGATGATCTTGTCATCGGCTTCGCCGCCGTCGACCATATGAAGGCCACCGACGATGCGGGCGCTCAGGATGATCTCGGCTCGTTCAATGGGTCGCTCGCTCAATACGCAGATATCGAGGGGGTCGAGATCGCCTTCGTCGACGGTGTCCGAGAGGGCTCCGACACGATCTCCGCAATAGGTGCGGGGGATAAATCCGTAAAGGGTCGGGGGCTGGGAGGAGAATCGCTGCGGACGATCGACGGCCAGGTAACCGGTGTCTTTGTCGATTTCGTATTTGACCGCGTCGTAGGGGGTCATCTCCACATAGACATTGACCACTTCCGGAGCCCGGTCGCCAACGGTGAGACCATGCCAGGGGTGAGGACGCCAGCGATGAAATGGAGAGGGGAAAGGCATAATATTCGCTCCTGATGAGATGAGTAGCCAAAACGGGGACGCATCCTGTATCTGCAGCGGTTGCGCTGTCAAGCGTCAGCCGTGGTTCTTTGTAGATGGCGCTCCCACTGGAGGGCAGTTTGCACGATATGATCGAGGTCGGCGTGGCGGGGTTTCCAGTCGAAGGTCCGATGCAGTCGAGAGGGATCGGCGATGAGTTCGGCTGGATCGCCGGCCCTGCGGGGCCCGTCACAGACCGGAAACTCGACACCGCTGGCCCGGCGTACAGCATCCACGACCTGACGAACCGAGAATCCCTCTCCATATCCGCAGTTGAGAATGCAACTCGAGCCTCCTTCGGCCAGATATTGCAGAGCCTGAACGTGGATCGCAGCCAGATCGCTGACGTGGATATAGTCTCGAATGCAGGTGCCGTCGTCGGTGGGATAATCGGTGCCGAAGATCGACAATTGGGAACGCAGTCCCAGGGCGACCTGGGTGGTCACTTTCAGGAGATGAGTGGCGTTCGGGGTGGCCTGGCCGGTTCGTCCTTCGGGGTCGGCGCCGGCGACGTTGAAGTAGCGAAGGGCGGCAAATTCGAAGTCATGGGCCGCGGCGGTGTCCTGAAGCATCCACTCGGTCATTAATTTGGAGCGGCCGTAGGGATTGATGGGGATCGTGGGAGTGGTCTCGGTTACCGGGATCTCGTCGGGTTCGCCGTAGACGGCGGCTGTCGATGAAAAAACGAAATGCTTCACTCCTGCGTCGATGCAAAACTCAATCAGGGTGCGGGTTTTTGCGGTATTGTTGAGGTAATACTTTAGGGGGCTATCCACCGATTCAGGGACCACGATGCTTCCGGCGAAGTGGAGCACCGCCTCGATGGACTCGTCGTGAATCAGCGCCGGGACCTGCCCCCGATCGGCGATGTCGCAGACCACCAGTCGGGCTCGGGGGTCCACAAATTCGCGCCGTCCCGTGGAGAGATCATCGACGATGACCACCTGGTGGCCTCCGTCCAAAAGTTCAAGTACGACATGACTTCCGATATATCCGGCGCCGCCGGTGACCAGGACTTTCATAATTTCTCAGACTGATGGTAAGGGAGTCGGGGTTTCGTAATTTCTCTCTAAGGCCGGACACCATGGTTGATGTAGCACAAGAGACGATTGTCTGCTTTTCCTCGCAACGCTGGCGCGAC
>SKNI01000709.1 GCA_007120615.1 Myxococcales bacterium
AGAATCGAGCCGAAGTGGGCTATATCTTCGGGGCCCACGAGTTGGAGGTTCGAGGAGACCGAACGCTTCTGCAGATCGAAAGAGGCTGCGCGAGATTGGTGGTTTCCGTTCCCAGCGAAGAAACGTCGAGAGGGGGGATGGGCGGCTCGAGGCATGCGTTCTCTACGTCCTGCGGATTTGCCAGGTTGCCGGCCCTGGTCTTTGATGAGGGCACCACTGTCTACTGGCCGGGCGGGGAAGAGGCCGGGGAACTCACAGAGAGCGTCTTATATTATTCCACGTCCGAAGAGGACGGAGAGATGATTTGTCGGGACACATCTCTGATGTTTTATGTCCCCGAGGACGTGGCCGCCTCAAAGGCGGAGCGCGACGTGGCGTATTGCGTTCGGCGCGAGGACGGGCGTTTCTCAGAATAGCCGTTCGGGTTTGAAAAGTATTGCGTTCCGATTTGAATAAATGGGGGGGTAGAGGGTAGTTATACGGCACTTCCCGCCCGGCTCTGTCGAGGCAATACCGAAATGCTGGAGAATCGATGAGCGATATTATTAGCCGAAAAGACCTGGATTTTCTTCTCTTTGATTGCCTCGACGTTGAGAAGCTCACGGAGCACGAGTATTTCAACGGGCATAATCGGGAGACTTTTGAGGCGGTGATCGACACGGCGATTCGGATTGCGCGGGAGAAGTTCGAGCCTCACGCCGCAAAGCTCGATCACGATCCGCCCAGATTTGACGGGACTCAGGTTCAGATCATCGAGGAGGTCGCCGAGGCCGTCGACGCCTTTGTGGAGGCCGGGTTTTTGCGGGCCGTTTTTGACGTCGAGCAGGGAGGAATGCAGCTTCCTTATTCGGTGGCTCAGGCGTTTATGGCGGTCTTTTATGCCGCGAATTGCTCCACCGCGGGCTATCCGCTGTTGACCCTGGCGGCGGCCAATCTTCTGGATACTCACGCAACCGAAGACCAAAAGCGGCTCTTTCTGGAGCCCATGCTGGAGGGTCGATTCTTCGGGACGATGTGTCTGTCGGAGCCCCAGGCCGGGTCATCTTTGACCGATATCACGACGGTTGCCGAACCCATCGGCGATGGTCGCTATAAGATTCGGGGCAATAAGATGTGGATCTCGGGCGGGGAACACGAGTTGAGCGAGAATATCGTTCATCTGGTTCTTGCTAAAATTCCCGGTGGTCCGGCTGGAGTAAAGGGCATCTCGTTATTTATCGTTCCTCGATACCGCCTGGGTGAGTCGGGCAAATCGGCGGAGTCCAACGACGTGGAACTCATCGGCCTGAACCACAAGATGGGCTTTCGGGGGACCGTCAATACGGCGCTGAACTTCGGCGAGAATGACGATTGTGTGGGATGGCTCGTGGGAGAGGAGCATTACGGGCTGAGGTATATGTTTCATATGATGAACGAGGCTCGTGTCGGTGTTGGGCTGGGCGCCACGATGCTCGGTCACGCCGGGTTTCAGCATAGCTTGAAATACGCCAGAGACCGCCGTCAGGGCCGGTCGATCACCGATAAGAATCCGGCCTCTGAGCCGGTGGCGATCATCGAGCACGCCGACGTTCGGCGGATGCTCCTGGCGCAAAAAGCCGCCACTGAAGGAGCGCTGATGCTGGGGCTCTACTGCGCGCGTTTGATCGACGAGAGTGTTGTCGTCGAGGCCGGCGGGGACCTAGAAAGTGGAGAAGAGACGGGACTTCTTTTGGAGTTGCTGACTCCTATCGCCAAAGCCTGGCCGAGCGAGTTCTGTCTGGAAGCCAATAAATTGGCGATTCAGGTCATGGGCGGCTACGGCTACTCCAGTGAATATCCCGTGGAGCGGCTCTACCGGGACAATCGACTCAACGCCATTCACGAGGGGACAAACGGCATTCAGGCCCTCGATCTTCTGGGGCGAAAGGTCACCATGAAAAACGGGGCCGCGCTTCAGGCGCTTTTGGGGCGGGTCAACGCCACCATCGCCGAGGCAAAGGAGCGTCCCGAACTTGTGGAGACGGCTAAAAGTCTGGAGGTGGCCTGCGGTCAGGCAGCCAGTGCTACGATGGCGCTGACGGCGGCGGCGATGGAGGGGAAGGTGGACCTCTTTCTGGCCAACGCGTCGGTTTATCTGGAGATGCTCGGTCATGTGGTCATCGCCTGGATGTGGCTTATGCAGGCCGTCGTCGCTCACGACCAGCTGGCCGGTGACGTCGACGAGGAGCGAGAGGCCTTCTTGCGCGGGAAACTTCAGGCCTGTCAGTATTTCTTTCGGTGGGAGCTACCGAAGGTGAAGCGGCAGAGCGAATTTCTCGGCACCCTCGACGATACGACTCTGTCGATGAAGGCGGAGTGGTTCTGAGAGCTCATTGAATCTCTTCGATGCGCTCGAATTCTCGACAAAAATAGGTGGCCAGAGTTGCGGGGTCGTCGATGACCTCGGCGTCCGAGCGGATTCCGATGCGAATTCGGCCATTATAGCTGAGAATGCTCATTCCCAGCCCCAGGTCTCCGGGATGGGGCGGCCAGAATAGAAAGTCCTGGAGTTTGCGGCCGGCAAAATAAAGAGGTGTTCTGGGGCCGGGGAGGTTGCTGGCCACCAGCGATGCTTTTTTGATGAAGATATCCTCTATCTTATGCTCAAAAGAGACCGGTGTGCGGCCCAGGGCCTGCAGGATTCCGAAGGCGACCACGGCCTCCGGGGTTTGTTTGAGGCGGTCGATCTCGAGCTTGATCTCGAAGAGCCGGTCCATGGCAGTGGCCTTGTCGATGGGCAATTCCACAAAGACCAGACCGAAGTGGTTTCCCAGCTCGTCGGGCATCTCTTCCAGAAAGCGAGCCGGGCGTAGATTGACGGGCATGACCGCTCGGAGTTTGACCTCGCTCACCGGTTCGCCGGCGTCGATGAGATAGGACCGGAGCGCTCCGGAGAGTGCGGCCATCAATACGTCGTTGACCGTGGCGTTGAGCCGTTTGCTCAGTCTTTTGACCCGGTCCAGAGTGATGGGGGCGGACCAGGCGGCGCGGCGGGTATGGCTGAGAGGGCGGCTTAAAATAGTCTCGGAGTCAAAGGGCAAGGCCACCAGATGTCCCATGGCCCGGGCGGTGCGGTTGGCGAGTTGGGCGTCGTCGCGGATGCGGTCGGGATGAGTGGCGAGTTTTTTTATGTGATGGAGCCAGTCTTTTTTGTCTTTGACGCCGGTTTTTGGCTTCTTTTCTGCGTCTTGGGCCGAGCCTCGGGAGTCGCCCATGGAGAATAGAAGATGGCCAAGAGCAAACCCGTCGCCGATGCAATGATGAACGCGGGCCAGAAGAGCGGAGCCCACCGGGCCTCCCGGATCACGGCGATGATCCAGCAGATAGAGGTCCCACAAGGGGCGGTCCAGATCCATGGGGGCGCTCATCAAATCGCCGACCAACGAAGCCAGGGCCGCGTCTCCAGGCTCGGGGACAGCCTGGTGGTGGAGGTGGGCGTCGACGTCAAAATGGGAGTCCTTTTCCCATCGTGGTCCCAGCCCCAGGGTGCCCTCGATGACCCGGGAATGAAATCGCCGCCGCGGCGCCAGGTGGGCCACGGCGAGCTCGCGCAGAGAGTCCATATCGAGATGTTCGTCGAAGAAGAGGAGGGCTCCGATATCCAGTGAGCGTCCCTGTTGATCGAGGTGATACCAGGCAGCATCGATGGGGGAGAGACGGGTCATCGCTTGTCCTCAAAAGAGACGGCGTGAGTCGGTACCTACCGAAAACTAAACACATATCGGTCAACTCGATGGGGTGTAGACGAGGGTCATTCCACCGCCGTCGTAGATGTGGGTCTCGGGGTCAAAGGACCAGCCTACCCCGAAGGTGGTCCATATATCTTCTCCCAGGCGTATCTTAAGCCGGGTGACGATTCGGGTGAATCGGCCGTCCACAGTGAGCTCTGGCGGCCCTTCGGTGTCGCGATTGAGAAATAGAAACGTCAGGTCGGCGCCGAAGGTCTCGGTGACCATCCACATTGAGCGAAGGGATAGGAGCCATTCGGCGTCCCGTCGGGTTTGATTCTGGTTGAAGCGAGGGCCGCGCTCCCACTGGGGGCGCCGGGTGTGCTCGGCGAAGCTCTCCAGATAGAGCTCGGGAATCGGCCGGCTCATCGCGTAGAGGCGGGTCGAAGTCGTGCGCTCCCGGACGTCGCCGTCGCGGTCGGAAGCCTCGTCGAATTCCCAGTCCATTCGGGCATCGATAAGGGTCGCTGTGGTTCCCAGGGTCAGCAAATCATGAGGGGACCACTCCAAAAGGGCCGCGCCCAGAAGTGCCTGCCTTCGGCGAAGATGGTCGCGGGCCGGCTCATCGGGAAATCGATGACGTCGATGCTGAGGAAGAACGGCGCCGGCGTAGAGTTCGCCCCGAAATTGGGCGATGGGCTCGGTTCGAAAATTCGCCGAGAGAGCCAGAGGAAGGTCGACCTGGCGAACGTGCTCGTTGAGGACCACGTCGCGGGCCTCCAGGAGGCCGAAAGAAGCGTTGATAAACGGGTCCAGGGCGCCGATGCGGGCTTCCAGATCGCCCACACCATTGATGGAGTAATTGGAGATGAGTTCCACGTCGACGTCGTCTTTGTCGAAGCCGGGGTGAAAGCGCAGCGCCAGGTCCACGCCGGTGCCGGCGATATCTCGATGTCCCACGTCAAAGCGGAGGTGATTTCTACCAGTGATCCGATCCTCGAGGCGGTCAAAGCGAAGGCCGATATAGCCGTCTTCCCAGGTGGGCGCCTCGATGCGCATCTGCACCCGGCTGGCGAGCTCCAGCTCGCTCATGCTCTGAACCCACATGCGAACTCCCTGGCGCTGGTTGAACCACTCCCGCTCGGTGGCCATGGGCGGACGAGGAACATGCATATCGAAGTGGTAGCGGCGGTAGAGGGTGCCATCGAAGCGCTGGAGCATGGGCCCGTCGAGATCGGGCCGCCCGCGGCGGTCGAAAATTTGAAGCCAGGACTGGTCCCACCAATCGTCGAGGGTATAGCCGAGTTCCTCTTCGCCGGTTGCTTCTCCGCTTGCTTCTCCAATGGTCAATGTGACCAGCAGAAGCGCAGCGACAAATATAGGGAGGCGGCGCGACATGGAGCTCTCTTGGGTGGGGATCTTGGTTCGCTAATGAGGATAAGACCGGTTCGGGGCACTTCTAGGCCGGGCAGGAGCCTTGTTGTTTGGCCTGGCCGGTGGCTATCATAGCTGTATTAAGCATCTACAAATCTGCAGCCAGGTAGAATTATGACGTCTCGACCGGTCTTACCCAGCGTCCTTTTGGCCATCATTCTAACGGTTTTCAGCGGGCCGGCGGCTGCTCAGGACACCTGGTCGGAGCCGGCGCCCGGGGTCTCTTATCTGCAGCGAACCGCTCCGGGGCCGTTGAAAATGCACGCCGCCGTCGTCGATCTTAGCCGGGATGACCTCTATATCCGGGCCACCCGGCCCGATGAGCGAGGGCAGACGACGACCGGATTTTCTCAGAGCGTAAATGCGGTAGTCGGCATCAACGGAGATTGGGGAGTCTCCGGTTTTGAGCCGGTGGGTCTGGCGGTGGGGCAGGGGGTTCACTGGGAGGGTTCTTCCGATGACGGCTGGGCGTTTATCGCCTGTAACGTCGAGCGGGACTGCCACTATGGAAATCACACGCTCAACGAAGTGCTTCACTGGCGGTGGCATGACGTGGTCGGGGGAAACGGCTGGCGGCTTCTGGTGGACGGGGAGATTCCGACCTATCCGGCCGATAACTTCTATACCGACCGACATCCCCGCTCGGCGGTGGGGACCTCACAGGACGGCGACACCATGTATTTCGTGGTCGTTGAGGGCCGCCGGCCGGGAGAGTCCATCGGTATCGGATTTCACGATATCGCTGCGTTTCTGAAGGAGCTCGGCGCCTATCAGGGATTGATGCTCGACGGCGGTGGGAGCAGCGCGCTTACGATCAATGAAAATCGGGTCAATCAACTGCCGAGCAATGAATCCGGGGAGCGAACGGTGACCAATCACCTGGCGATTCTGCGGGGGCAGCCCGACGCGCGCTGCGATCAAACACCGAACGGGCGCCACTGCGACGGGTCGGTGATTCACACCTGTCAGGGCGGGAGCCATCAGGGTGAGGGCGACTGCGGGGCGTTCGGGGCGAGCTGCGATATTACGAGCGACGGCGTCGGAGTGTGCACCCATTATCAATGTGCAAACGGCCCGGAAAGGTCGTTTTGCGAGTCCGACTCGATCATTCGAACCTGCTCCTACGGGCGTCTGGGAGAGCCCGGCGACTGCTCGGCCTTCGGGGCCACCTGCGAAGACGGTGGTGACGACGCATATTGCGTTCATTTTGCCTGCGAAGAAGGTGGAAACGCCCGCTGGTGTGGCGAAGATGACGTGCTCAAAGAATGCGTCGACGGTCAGCCCGTAGACGACGTCGATTGCGCAGCTTCCGGACAGATCTGCTCCAGCGGAGCCTGTGTTTCTGAGGGGGGTGATGATGTGGGAACTCCCGAGCCCGGTCCTGACGCGGGAGAGGCGGATGCAGGGTCATCGGGCAACGGGGATTCGGATACGAGCGTCTCCGAAGAGAACGGCATCGATGCCGGGGAGGCTCTCGATGACGCGGGGCCTGCCGACGGGCCTGGAGGTTCGGCGGCTGCATCGACCAGCTCCTGTGGAGGCTGTTCGTCCACCGGCGGTTCGACGCCGTCGGCGCTTTTACTACTTCTGGCCCTGGTGGGACTGCGCCGGGTTTCTCGGTAGCTCTTCTCAACTCAGGGTTGAAAACCGGAGACCGAGGCGCTTCGTTTGGGGTTCATGGGCCGCCTCTCGGAGTAATCAAAGAGGTAGGCGCAGGCCTCGACGTTTCGGCGGGCTTGCTCCGGGGAGTCGCCCCAGACGTAGAGGCCGTGGTGCTTGATATTGATACAGGGAGCGGTGGGTTCGTCGCCGGCTTTTAAGGTCTCCACGACTTTTTCGAGGAATTCGGCCCGATCTTCAAACTCTCCGGCGTCCTCGATGATCGGAATCGTGAGGATATTATCGTCGGACTCCACCCCGAAGACTTGCAGGGTTGCCAGTCCTTCAAAATGAGTAAATCCCTGTCGGCGGTCGCGGTCACTGCAGATCGCGGCCCCCAGGTGATGGACGTGATAGATGGTACGGGTGGCGTCGGTATTTTTATAGATCGCCAGATGCAGGTCGGTGGCCTGAGAAGGAGCCGGGGCGGATTTGGTCGATTTCTTTCCGTCAAAGTCCACATCCACGAAGTCATCGGGGCTGAGTTCTCTTTTTAACGTACCCGACGCGGTGATGGCCACGGTCTTATCATCGACTCGGGAGCTGAATTGTCCGGTGCCTCCCAGAAGCCAGCCGAAGTGATGAAAATCGGAGGCGGCATCGATCATCTCTTCGATCAGGGCTTCGCGAGAGGGGGTATCTTTTTTCTTCGCCATGGTTCTCCTTTAAAAAAGCCAGAAATTGGGCCCAGATGAACCTCGGCACGGAGCGCGCCGGGGACAAATGCTGGTCTCGATGATGTTCGGTGCCTATGTACCCTATTGGGAGTAGCAAACCAAGCCAGCGTGGCTGTCGATGCAGACAGAGATCGCAGCCAATTGCTTTGCAGACCTTGTCAGTGCCTATGGTTTGCGGTACGAAAAAAGAGCCGGAATGGTCCGGCCGAAGGCAAGAGGGAGTCGTAGCCATGTCGGATAAAAAAGAGTCCAATCCATTCGCTTCGAAATCATCTACCCAGACCCGATTGCAAGATCTCTCGGATAAGGGCTACGTGGTCGTTGTTACCCGCGCGTTCGGCCCCGGAGGCGAAGAGTTGATCGCCAAAGACGGACCGGAGTTCAGTGGAGAGCCGGGTGTTAAACTGGTCGTCAAGCAGGGAGATCTGGAGGGGGAAGTGATCTTGAGCCCTTATTACGGCGATCCCAGCAAGATGACGGACACCGAATTTGAGGCCGGAAAGCCCTGCGAACTCTTCTGTCCGGAGTCCGGCCAAGAACTGGAGAAGATCCCCGGAATGAGCACCGAAGATGGCGGCGATTTTTACGCCATCTATCTGTCCCCGCAACTGGCCAATGGCGAGATGGTGGCGGTCAATAATATCTGGGGCAATACGAAGTCTCGGATCTTAAGTGAAGACGAAGTGTTGCTGATCTTCGCCGAGAAAGAAGGGAAAGCATAAATCAACGTCGGCCTCTTGTTGAGGCCGTTGAACGTGGCCAGTCTTGTGGGCAATGCTGGCCCAGTGCCTACTTTTTTGGGGGTGTGGTCGGGAAGAATTTGCGTCGGCCATCCCTTTTTGAAGGGACCGACGGGCCACTGATTGATGCATTCTCCTCATGGAGTTGAAGAATGGCGAAAAAAATATCCTTACCTCTTGCCAATCGCCAACCGGAAGCGCCTCAGTCGGAGCGCACCTCCGGTCCGGCGCGGCCGAATCTCAAATTTCGGCCCGACGAGGCCGGCCCTCGGCCGAAGTGGATTCGAAAGCGGCTGACCCTGAATAAAGAGTTTTTCGAGACCCAGGAATTGGTCAAAAAGGCCGGTCTCAACACCATCTGTGAGTCGGGCCAATGTCCCAATATCACCGAGTGTTGGTCCAGGAAGTCGCTGACCTTTATGATCCTGGGCAATATCTGCACCCGAAGCTGTGGGTTTTGCGATGTCATGACCGGGCGGCCTGGTCGGGTAGACGAGGACGAGCCGCGGCGGGTGGCAGAAACCCTGGCCGGACTCGATCTCAATTATGTGGTCATCACCAGCGTCGACCGAGACGACCTGCCCGACGGTGGAGCCCAGGCCTGGGCCAATACGATCATCGCCATCAAAGAGGCCTGCCCGGAGCTGGGACTGGAGATTTTGACCCCCGACTTCAAAGGGCAATTGGAAGATGTGCAGGTCGTCTTAGACGCTCGGGCGGACTGCTTCTCCCATAATATCGAGACCGTCAAAGAGCTTCACCGAGAGGTGCGGCCTCAGGCCCGCTACGAGCGGAGTCTTTCGGTCTTGGAATACGCCGCAAAAGACGGGCGCGCCCTGGTGAAGTCCGGTCTAATGTTGGGCCTGGGAGAGACCAACGAGCAGATCTTGTCCACCATGCAGGATCTGGTGGACCACGGCGTGGAGGTCCTGAACCTGGGCCAATATCTTCGTCCGAGCCCCCGGCACCTACCCGTTCACAGGTGGGTCCATCCCGACGAATTCGCCATGTTCAAAGAAGAGGGCGAAAAGATGGGCTATAAGCATATCGAGTCCGGACCCCTGGTTCGCTCCAGCTACCGGGCCGATCTGCAGGCCGAAGAGATCGCCGCCAAGAAGCCCGGAGCTTTCGGCGGATGCGGCTCTCAACTGGCCAATCCCAACGCTCCCGCCGGGGAGTAGAACGTGAAGAACGGACTCTACGCCATCATCGATCCATCTCATCTCTCCGGCGCGGTGAGCGTCGAGGAGATGACCCGCGCCGTGCTTCGGGGCGGAGCTTCTATTGTTCAGCTCAGAGATACGGTCTCTACCTCTCGTCAGATCTTTGAGAGAGCCTGCAGGCTTCGGGCGATCTGCAACGAATTTGAGATACCCTTTATCGTCAATAATCGCCTGGATATCGCGCTTGCCGCGGGGGCTGACGGGGTCCACCTTGGGCCCGATGATTTGCCCGTGGAAGCGGCCCGCAGAATCGCCGGCGACAAATTTATCATCGGTGGCTCCGCTGGAACGCCGGAGGTCGCCCGGGATCTGGAGAAAGCGGGAGCTACTTATCTGGGCGTGGGAGCCATCTACGATGCTCGCCATTCCAAGCCCGATGCCTCTGCTCCGCGAGGGCCGGAGGCCATTGAAGCGGCGGCCCGGCAGGTGGATATCCCAATCTTTGGTATCGGCGGAATTCACCTGGAGAATGCCCCAGAGGTCATGGCTCACGGGGCAAATGGGGTGGCCGTGATTCGGGCGCTGATGCAGGTCGACGACCCCGAAGAGGCCGCTCGTCAATTATGCAGTGTCCTCGACACCGGCAGTCGTTGATTCCACACCGCTCAATTCGTCGATCGCCGGCTTGTCTTCGGTGATGACTCGAGCGCCATCCTCATCAAAAAAGTGCAGCCTGCGGGGAGCGATGCTCAATTCAATTTTGTCTCCCGGTCCGTACCCCAGAAGGCTCTCCGCTCGCAGATGGGCGGTGATCGTTTTCTCGCCAAGCGCGATATGGGCGTAGGCCTCCCAGCCCATCGGCTCGATGACCTCCAACTTCCCGTGAAGAATCACCGAATTCTCGGCTTCTTCCCCGTGATCATCGGTCTCGGTGCCGTGAACGAAGAGATGCTGGGGTCGAATTCCCATCTCCGACGGGGTGGGGCCCTTCGGCAGAAGCTCCGCGGGGATTTCAAAGCCGTCGCCCACAAACGCTCCGGAATCGGTGGCCTCTCCCTTGAGGATATTCATGGATGGAGAGCCGATGAAGGTGGCCACGAATCGATTAAGGGGCCTCTCAAAGAGCTGTTGGGGGGAGCCCACCTGCTGGAGTATGCCTTTGTCGAGTACGGCGATTCGGTCGGCCAGAGTCATGGCCTCGATCTGGTCATGGGTGACATAGACCATGGTGGTGGCCAGGCGCTTGTGCAATTTCTTGAGCTCCACCCTCATCTGGGCTCGAAGGGAAGCGTCGAGGTTGGAGAGCGGTTCGTCGAAGAGAAAGGCTTTGGGCTGGCGCACGATGGCTCGGCCCATGGCGACTCGCTGGCGCTGGCCGCCGGAGAGTTGCTTGGGGTGGCGATCGAGATAATCGGTCAGTCCCAGAAGAGTGGCGACCTCTTCGACCCGTTTTTTGATGAGCTCTTTCGGTTTTTTGCGGACTTTGAGAGCGAAGGCCATATTCTCGCGCACCGTCATATGGGGATAGAGCGCGTAGGATTGAAAGACCATGGCAACCCCCCGATCTCGGGGCTCCACGTCGTTGACCAGAGTTTGGCCGATGTGCAGATTTCCCTCGGAGATGGTCTCCAAGCCCGCCAGGCAGCGAAGCAGGGTCGACTTTCCGCAGCCCGATGGGCCGACGAGGACCAGAAATTCGCCGTCCTCGATTTTTAGATCGATATTGCGAAGGACGACGGTCTCATCGAAGGATTTACCCACGTTGTCCAGCGAGATTGAAGCCATATCGGACTACCTTTGTGGGAGAATTAGGACTCCGTGGGATCGTCGGCGATGCTCGTATCATCGAGATAGGGTTGGACCATGGCTTGATGTTCCTCGCATCCCAGAAATTCGTCAAGGCCCTCGCGTGGGGTCCAGGGACGGGGCCAGTGACCGAGGAGATCGGTCTTTAGCTTCCGGACCCTTGCGGCGCTGGCCTCGATGCGGGTGCGAAATTTATCGTCGGAGGTGGCCCGATCGTAGAGATGCTTAAAGGCCCGTCGCCACTTGTCTTCGGTGTGGCAGATCAGAAAAATATGGACGCCTGCTTCCACTCCCAGATCGACCATCTCTTCGATCTCGTAGCGATCGGCGACGGCTTTCATCTCCAGGCAATCGGTGATGATGACCCCGTCGAATTGCAACCGTTTTCGAAGAAGACCGTCTAAGATGGCGGGGCTGAAAGTAGCTGGATGAAAGGCGTCGAGGACGGGCAGCTGAATATGAGCGGTCATGATCATCGGGATGCCGGCGGCGATGGCTCGCTCGAAGGGATAAAATTCGATCCGCTCCAGGCGCTCCTCGTCATGCATCAATTTTGGCAGGTCGAGGTGGCTATCGACGATGGTGTCGCCGTGTCCGGGGAAGTGCTTTCCGCAGGGGACCACGCCGGCGGTGTGATGGCCGACCAACACACCGGCGCCGCAGCGGGCGACGCGCTCGGGGTCATCGGAGAAGGCCCGGTCGCCGATGACGGGATTGTCGGGATTGGTGTCGACGTCCAGAACGGGCGCGAAGTTCAGGTTAAAGCCCAGGGCGCCGATCTCGGAGGCCAACATCTCGGAGACGGTGGCGACATCGCGAAGGTTGGCCGCTTTGCCCAGGTTTCGCATCGGCGGAAGTGGCGTCAAGGGTTCGCCCACGCGCACGACCCGGCCTCCCTCCTGATCGACGGCCACAAAGGGAGTGATGGGCGCATCCTTTGCTGCGTCGTGGATGTCTGCGGTAAGGGAGAGGAGCTGGTCGATGGTCCCCACATTTCTTCGAAAGAGGATCACTCCGCCGATCTCACCACTTCTCAAAGCCTGGCGAATGGAATCGGGGGCTTTTTCGGTGGCCTCGCCAAACCCCACTACCAGAAGTTGTCCTATGTCTTCGGCCAGGCGATCGCTCATGAAAGCTCCAGATCAATTATCAGAGAGGCGGCGGGGATCGAGGACGTCGCGCAGACCGTCGCCCACGAAGTTGATAGATAAGACGGTAAACATGATCGCCAGTCCCGGGAAGATCGCAAGATGGGGAGTGAGCAGAAAATAGCTGGCTCCCTGAT
>SKNI01000099.1 GCA_007120615.1 Myxococcales bacterium
AGCTTGGAGTCTTTATCCCGATGGGTCAAAATCTCGCTGTTCTCCTCCCCGAGACCACCGGAGAGATGGGGAAGAGTCGCGTCCTGGAGCCCCGGCACCTCCGGGCGTCCCATGACCTTGGCCAGCCCCCAGTCCAATACCTGGACCTCGCCGAAGTCGCCGACCATGATATTGGAGGGCTTTAAGTCGCGGTGAATGATTCCCCGGTCGTGAGCATAGGCGATGGGTTCACAGGCCCGGTGAAAGATATCGATGAGGCCGCGAAAGGTGGTCTCCCAACTGCGCTGGTCTTCGTCGAGGGCGGCGAATGTCTGGTGATATTCTTTGATCACCGTGGTCAGCGTCCGACCGCGCACTTCACGCATCGTAAAATAAGCCCGGTTGTCTTCCACCACCCCCAGCTCGTGAACCGGGACGATTCCGGGGTGAGCCAACTGGGAGGTGACCTGAGCTTCTTCGATAAAACGGGAGACCGCATCGAGGTCATCGACACGGTCGGCGCGCAATAATTTGATGACCATTCGCCGATTCAAGTCCGGCTCGCGAACTCGGTAGACCTCGCCCATTCCACCGCGTCCGATGAGGCCGAGATTGGAGAATCGGCCGATCTGAGGCCCCTCGGCGGGGGTTCTGGTCTGCCCGAATGAGTCCGGGTTTTTATTGCGATCGGGGGTCTGGATGCGCCGGAAGATGCTGTTGAGAGCGGGCATATTGGGCCGGGTTTGCTCCACGGGCCCACTGCTTGCGATGGTTTCGGCCTCCTCATCGACCTGGCCCAATTCAGTGATCAGCAACTCGATTGCTTCTGCCGAATCCTTCTGGAGCCCACCATTTTCAGCGATACGCCTTAGGGCGCGGATGATTTGCCGCGAATCCATACCGTTCCCAGTAAATAAGGTTCATTCTACGCGCTTTATCATGAAGCATGCAAAGATTGCAGACAAGTAAGGTTGTTCAATAAGCCGACCCTCAAATGTGTAATTGTGTAAACAGAAAGGAGTCGCGGGCCTGTAACACCTTTCTATTTGTGGATTTACACATTTGTGGTTGGCGTACTGGAAAGTGTTCGGTTGTTGGAGGACGTCCGCGCTCCGAATCTAGAAGTGCGCGTTGCTCCGACACCGGGGGAGTCCTACACTGTTGGGGATGAGTATATTTTATAGGGAGCGAGATGATGGAAACGAAAAGTATTGCAATAGCCCTCTGCGCAGGGCTGATTGTTTGTCTGCTTCCACTGACCACCTGGGCGGTCACGATCACGTCGGAGTCGACGTCCAATCCCTACCCCGGGGTGACCATCGTGGAAGGTCGGACCAGCAGCCCCTCCACTGATTTTTACGCTGCTTATATCTCGTTATGCCATGATCATATTCACGTCGACGCCTCGGAGGCGATCACCTCCCAGACGAGCGGGCAATACGCCTCTTCGGCCGGCGCTCAGGTGGCCGTAAATGGGGACTTCTTCGCCTGGACCGACGGCACCTTGCACGTCTATGGAGACGCCGTGGGCGGAGGAGAGCGCTGGCCCAGTATCCGATCGGGACTCCATAATAATTATAGTGGGAGCTGGTTTTATGAGCGCTACGGCTGGATCGCCTTCGGGGAGGACTTTGCGGAGTTCTCCAACACTGAGTGGATTAAAAATCGATGGGAGGACTTCGGGGCCGACCAGGGCTGGAGCCCCAAATCGGTTACCCAGTCGATCCCCGACGGGACCCAGGCGTTGATCAGCGGATTTCCTCAAATCGTGGTGCAGGGTCAACCCATCACTTGCTCCTCTCCTACGGCGGGATCTTGCTTTCCCGATCGCTCCGATATGCGCGATCGTCATCCTCGAACGGCCATGGGCCTGACGGAGGATAAGAATACCTTCATCTTATTGGTAGTCGACGGTCGAAACGCTCCCACCTCGGTGGGAATGTACGGAACGGAGCTCGCCAGTTTGATGCATCAACTGGGGGCCCATACGGCGTTTAACCTCGACGGCGGCGGGTCTTCTCAGATGTGGGTGCAGGGGCAGGGCACGATTAACCGACCGTCGGGGGGCTCTCCCAGGTCGGTGCCCAATAGCTGGGGGATCTTTGCCGGATCGGCCGGTGGAATGCCCCGGGTTCCGGGCTCCTGCGACCGGACCTTTGATGAACTTCTCTACCAGATGCATATCCGGGAGCCCTCGGCCCACACCGATATCAATGGCAATGGCCTGGCCGACGTATGTGGGCGGGGCCCCGACGGGGTGGAGTGCTATCTGGCCGACGGCGACGGTGGGTTTACGGAGCTTGTGGAAGGACCCACTCTTCAAGACAGCTCCGGGTGGGGCGATCCGACCAATCACGGCACCATTCGAATGGGGGATGTCTCGGGGAACGGAATGGCCGACATCTGCGCCAGAGCCAACGCTCGGATCTATTGCTGGCTGGCCGATGGCGACGGCTTTGAGCAGCGGATCGACGGCCCCGAGCTCTCCAGCGCCGAGGGCTTCGATGATATTCGCTACTTCAGCACCATCCGCCTGGCCGACGTCACCGGAGACGGTCGCGCCGACATCTGTGTTCGAACCCCCGATGATTTTCGATGCTATCCATCCGAAGGCGACGGATTTGGGGACCCCATCATCGGTCCCGGCCTCGGAGACGACTCGGGATGGGGGGTGCCATGGCATTACGGCACGATCCGGATGGGCGATATTACCGGCGACGGGCGGGCGGACCTCTGTGCCCGAAGAAACGCTGGATTCGCGTGCTGGCCATCGGAGGGCGACGGGTTTGGAAGTCGCATTGACGGGCCGGAATGGTCCAACTCCAACGGTTGGAGAGATCTGAAATATTGGAGCACCATTGAGCTCGTCGATATCGATGGAGATGGCCTGGCCGACGTCTGCGCGCGGGGACCGGACGGGATTGTCTGCCATCTCTCTACGGGTGACGGTTTTGGACCGGAGATCGAAGGGCCACCGCTTGCGGACTCCTCCGGATGGGGTGATTATTCGAATTATTCGACCCTTCGATTTGCCGACGTCGCCGGTGACGGAACCCGAGCCGTCTGCGCCCGGGCAAACGCTGGGATTCGTTGCTGGCTCTGGGATGGCGAGGACTTTGATACCCGAATCACCGCCGGGATGAGCAACGATAATGGATGGTTTCGAGAGCGGTTCTTTCGAACGATCCGTTTCGCCGATGTTACCGGAGACGGCCGAGATGACCTCTGTGCGCGGGCGAGTGCGGGGATCTTGTGCTGGCCGTCGACGGGGGATGGGTTTGCCGATGATCCCGTAGAAGGTCCCCCCTGGTCGGACTCCGATGGATGGAACGACCCCGATTATTATACGACGATTCGCCTGGCTACTCCGCCTCCCGCCTGTCCTCTGGGAGATTGCGAGGGAGAAGACGGCGACGGTGATGGAAGCGACGGCGACGGCGACGGCGACGA
>SKNI01000694.1 GCA_007120615.1 Myxococcales bacterium
CGATATCATTCTTGATCGGCAGTTGATCCGATACGATATTCGAGCGTCCATCGCTCACGTTCGAGCCCTGGCCAATATCGATGTCCTCAGCAATAAGGAGGCTCACGATCTGGTCCAGACACTGAAAGAGTTGGATGCTTCCATCGAGGCCGGCGAGTTTCAGTTGGACGAGCGCTTCGAAGACGGCCACTCCGCTATCGAGGCCTACCTCACCGAGAAGTTGGGAGATACCGGAAAGAAGGTCCACACCGGGCGAAGTCGAAATGACCAGATCCTGGTGGCACAGCGCCTCTTTCTTCGAGACGGCCTCGATGGACTCCAAGATCTCTGCCTCGATATCGCCGACTCCTGTCTGAAGCGGGCTGAGGAGAGCGTGGACATCCCGATGCCGGGCTACACCCATCTTCAGCGCGCCGTTCCCTCGTCGCTGGGCATGTGGTTTGCCGGCTATTGCGAGGCCTTTCTCGACAACGCACACCTGGCAACGTCGACCCGCCGGTGGCTCAATACCAACCCCCTGGGGACTGCCGCCGGATACGGTGTAAATTTGCCGCTGGACCGTGACAGTACTTCTCGGGAGTTGGACTTTGAACGCCTTCAGCTCAATCCCATCTACGCCCAGAATAGTCGCGGAAAATTCGAGTTACAGGCGGTGATGGCCTTTCTGCAAGCCCTCCTCGATCTTCGCCGCCTGGCCTGGGACCTGAGCCTCTTCACCACCGCCGAGTTTGCCTTCGTGGACCTGCCCGACGCCTACACCACAGGCTCGTCGATCATGCCAAACAAACGAAATCCCGATGTCGTGGAGTTGCTCCGGGCAGCGACTTCCCCGGCGATCGGAGCCCTCAACGAGTTGCTCTCCTTGCTCTCTCTTCCCGCCGGATATCACCGAGATCTGCAAAATACCAAGGGACCCGTGCTTCGAGCCCTTCATAGCGGCCGACGAGCGCTCTCCCTGGTTCCCGATCTCGTCTCCGAGTTGACCTTCCGCCCCCAGAAGATGGAGGAGGCGATTGACGGGCCGATGCACGCAACCGATCGAGCCGTCGAATTGACCGCTGCCGGCATCCCTTTTCGCGACGCCTATCGCCAGGTAGCCGGAGAGATGGATGAGCTTCACGATCGCGATTCAAAAGAGAGCATCGAAAATCGAAATTCTCCCGGAGGTTGTGCAGCGCTCAGACTCGATGTACTTCAATCTCGACTTCGCCAGTTGCGCGAGACGCCTTAATTTGTCTGGCTCGGCGTCGATTGCGATCCTGATTTGTTTTCTTTTAATTGGAGTACCCTGATGGCACTACCGATATATATCTGCCGCACGGAATCCCCTTCCACGGCTTCCGAAAATCCGATCTCCTTAGATGAATGGAAGCGTCTGGTCCTCGATATCCCTCAGATGCACCTCTACGAAGGTGAGGAAGCCCTCCCCGATTATATCGACCCCCCGGAGCCCTCCGAGGGTCTGGCCCGCTGGGCCGGCCATCCCCGGGCCGACGTCATCTGGTTTTATTATCGAGACGGCGCCATCTGTGTGGAGGGATATGACGCCTACGTCCTGGGCCGAATGCGAGCGATGGCTTCCCGCATCGGTGCCCGGGTAATGGGCGCTGACGGCCGCTTTATGTAACACCGAGGCCAGCTTCCTGTGTTTTTGCCTTGTCGCGGTGTATACTTCTGCCCTCAGCTACCACTGTTGAATCTTCTGAGGTTTCTATGTTCGCCAAACGTTGTCGCCCCCTCCACCTGATTTCGTTGACCTTGCTCCTTCTCTTTGGCTGTGGGGATTGCATGGAGACCGGGTCGTTGACCGAAGGCAATGCCGGAACTCACGATGTGGGCACCAGCGACATCGATGGCGATGGCGATGGCGATGGCGACGGGACTAACGGTGACGCGACTGGTGGCGACGGCGACGGAGACGCACAGGCCGATTGCGCCCCGGAATTCATCTGCGGATCGTCCTCCTGCTGCACCGCCGACGAACTCTGTCTGAGCGGCTCCTGCACCCTCCCCGGCGACCCCTGCGTGCACAGCCTGGAATGCCCCGATGACGAGTTCTGTGAGACGACCATCGGGCGCTGCCTTCCGGACACCGCCGGAGAGTGTATCTTTCGACCTGACGACGACTCCTTTGACCCAGTCGTCGAGATGGCCTGGGAGGGTGGTCCCGAGAGCCCCATGCCTCAGCATGACCAGGTCATGATGGCTCCTTCCGTTGTCGACATCACCGGCGACGGAATCCCGGAGATCGTATTCTCCACCTTCCAGGGCAGCAACTATAACGCCGACAGCATCCTGAGGGCGGTAAACGGACGGACCTACGAAGCGGTCTTTGATCTCGAAGACCCGGCCTCTCGGGTCTCCGGTGCATCCTCGGTGGCCATTGGCGATATCGACGGTGACGGCCGAAATGAAATCGTCGCCGTTCGCTCCGGCGGCCAGGGCCTTATCGTCTTTGACGACTACACCACCGGGTGGGAGATCAAATGGGAAACCGACGACTTTCCCATGTCCTGGGACGGTGCCTATCTGGCGGATCTCGACGGAAATGGCTCCGTAGAGGTCGTCGCCGGCAATCGCGTCTACGACGGCGCCACCGGCGATTTTCTATGCCACAACACCGAGGTCACCAATACACCGCGGAACTCATTGACCGCTGACTTAAACGGCGACGGAAACCTCGAAATCGTAGCCGCCGGCGGGGCCTTTCGATTTGTTCGAAATGCTGACGGAACCGCCGACTGCCCCACCAAATTCGCCTACCCCGACGGCCTCGGCGGATACCCGGCTGTAGCCGACTTCGGAACCTTCGACGGCAATGATCATCGCTTCGGCGACTTCGACGGACTCCCCGAAATCGCCGTCGTCACCTACGATGCGACCGCTTCCTTAAAGCTCCATAACGGTCGAACCGGCGACGAGATCTGGTCGGCCACAATGCCCGTCGACGGTCATCCCCATTATTCAACCGCTGAATGCGCCGGTCGAGCTGGAGCCGGCCCCCCCACCATCGCCGACTTCAACGGTGATGGCATGCCCAACGTGGCTACCGCCGGGGCCTGTTTTTACGTAGTTTTCGACGAACTCGGCGACCTGATGTGGCGGATGCCCACCCAGGACTTCTCCAGTCGCGTCACGGGCTCTTCGGTCTTCGACTTCCAGGGCAACGGTCGGGCCGAAGTCGTTTACGGCGATGAGTGCTTTTTGCGGGTCTACGACGGAACCGGCAACGGCGATGGAACCACAAACGTCCTCTTTGAAGTGGCAAATACCACGGGCACCACCCGGGAGTTACCCGTGATCGTCGACGTCGACGGGGATTTTCACGCCGATATCGTCCTCATCGGAAATGACTACGCCGGAGGCATCACCACCGGCTGCCGCGAGCAGTGGGACGGCTTCGACGAACTCGGCGGACCG
>SKNI01000164.1 GCA_007120615.1 Myxococcales bacterium
CCCCGCCCAACTCCATCTCCCCCGGAAGTGAGACGACGAGTGGTTTCATAGAATTGCTCTCCAAGAAATTGCTCTCCAAGATAAAGAGGTTGCGATACCCCTGGCTTCAGAACAGAGACAGTAATGCAGAAGCTCAACCCCATGCAACTATCTCAGCGGTCATGATCGCACTTATCCGCACCGCGTCTTGCTGGTTGGAAGTCGCTGTTCTGTTCGAGACCGGTGACCTATAATGAGGTTTGGACTTGCCTTCCGAGCTAAATCGCCCAAGATTTAGGGAACCATTTTGGCTATTGTATTTAATCCTGTGCCTCTTCGCCCCCTGCGGGCAGCCGGGCTTCGGCAGAGAAAGACTTGATCATGGCCCATGCTTTCGATCTTCGCGTTCTGTGTACACGGCTGGTGCTTTTTACACTGTGTACGATCCTGGTTCTGACGGCCTTCCCCTGGTCGGTGGACGCCCAGATCTTTGTCTATCCCAGACGCCCCACCCAGTCGAATGTGCGCTATTTCGACTTTGACTGGCTCCACATCGACATCCTGGTCGGCGAGGAAGCCGACACCGACGAGGCTGGAACGATCAGCCCTGGTTCGGCGCTGGAGACGCTGGCCCGCTCCTTCCCCTCGCCCTCCACAAACGACGAGTTGGCCAACCACTGGCATCATCTGGGGCCCGGATTTGGAGCCAAAAACGATCACTTCATGTCGGCTCCGACCACCTTCGGGGCGGGCTCGGACCAACTCGACTCTCCCGACCGCGACGATGATATTTTTCCCGAACCTCTCGGCGATCCTCAGCCAGAGGCGCCCAGCGACGAGCCCGACGAAGAGACCGATCGCCTGGAGTTTGAAGCCACCGATCTGGGCGACCGAAGCGGGGGTGTTCGGCTCTATTTTTACGAACGAGAACGGGAGGTCGCCGAGCGGGCAGCCGCTTTCATCGACGAGAGCTACCGCTATCTGGTCGAAGAATTTCGCTACGTTCCCACTCAGACCCTTCCCTACGTTCTCTATAATAGTTATCAGGAGTTCTTACAGACCAATATCTTCCCGGTTCAGGAAGGCGTTCTGGGGGTCACCGGGAGACGAGACCTGAAATTGGTGCTGCCCTATTTTGGAGATCACCGCCTCTTTCAGCATATCTCCACCCACGAGATGGTCCACCAATTTACCATTCAGAAAGCCCGCGACGTGGTCCGGGAAGCCGGGGTCTCCGGCGATCCCCTGGATCGAATGCCGCTGTGGTATATCGAGGGGATCGCCGAATATTACGCCCTCCGCGGCCTCGACCCGGAGACGGAGATGCTCACCCGCGATCTCCTTCTCAATCCCGATCCCCAGCGGGGCTACGTAATGCTCGACTTCTTCGAGGATCGTCCCTTCAGCAGTCTGTGGACCTATAAGGTGGGACAGGCCCGGGTCGCTTTTTTAGAAGAGGTCTACGGAGAGGGAACCATCCAGGAGATCATGGAGCAGTCCTATCGCCTGGTGGGTCGGCGCGATAGTGGCGGCTCCCCGATCACCTTTCGGGCTCTTTTGGTAGACATCACCGGCGATGATGGCAGGCGCATCTCCGCTCGCTTCGAGCGCTGGATCAAGCAGCGGTCCTATTCTCAATTTCTGGACTCCGCCCAGGACTCTTCAGACGTCGTATTTCTCAACGATACCCGGGGGATCATGCAAACCATGACCACCTCCCCGGACGGGTATTTGATGATGTATCGTTCCATTCAACCGGAAACCGGACGGGTTCGACTCTATATCACCGACACCCGCGATGAGCGTCGCCACCGGCGAATGGCCATCGACGGCACCCCGGGCGTGGAATCACTTCACCCGGTGGGACCGAGAAATTTTGATCTCACTCAGGAGCAGGCAGTCTTCTTTGCTCGCAGTGAAGGTCGCGACGTCCTCTATCTCAAAGAACTTCGCCACCGCGCCGAGCGAGATGACGAGGGAAATTCGGACGTTCGTCTGCGCCTGGGAAGTCGCACGTCTTATGACCTCGCAAAGCACGGCATTTTGGCCGCCGAATCGCCGGCATTCTCTCCTGATGGACAGCGCATCGCCTTTATCGGGCTCGACGAAGACGGTCAAAAAGACATCTATCTCTTTGAAGCCCTGGAAGATGGTGATTTCATCGTCAGCCAGGTCACCGACGACGTCTACGCCGAACGGGGATTGACCTGGGGTGATGAGGGACTGGTATTCGCCTCCGACGCCACCGGCCACGGACGGTATAACCTCTTTCGCATCAATCTTCGGGGAACCGGAGAGCCCGAGCGACTTACCTTTGAGGCCCGTGACCACTTTGAGCCTCAAGTCCTGGCTGACGGGCGCCTCTTTTTCTCAGCCTTCGACAATAGCAGGTCCAATCTATACGAGTGGACCGACGACGCTCTGATTCGACGCACCGATATCGTCACCGGCTTCTTCGGGCTCGCCTCGGGACCGGGCAATTCGGTGTGGACCACCTTCCATCATCGCGGCCAACGTCGACCGGTTCGCCTCGCCGAAAACCGCCTGCTCGAAGTGGAGACCGAACCCGAAGCTGAAGACCTTCGCGATCCTCAACAATTTCCCACACGCTCTCTGGAAGACGCCGAGCCCTATCGGGCCACCCAGATTGGGAACTGGCAATTGAGCAACGCCTTCGGGGTCCTGGGGGCGAGCAGTGCCGGGATCTTCGGTCAATTAAGCGTCATCACCAATGATCGGCTCAGAAACCACGCCATATTCTTGAACCTTCTGGCATTCGGTGATCTCAACAACACCATCGCCGATCTCCTCTATCTCAATCAGGAACGCCGACTGATCTGGGGAACTGGTCTCTTTCAGGACGTTCGCTACCGCATCGATCGCACCATCGAGACCGATGGGGACCTCTTCTCCGGAGAGCGCTTTTACGGAGGCCGCGGGACGCTACGCTACCCTTTAAATCGCTTCTTCTTCGTCCAGGGTGGTCTGGCCGTGGGGGGAGTGTCTTTCTTTCTGCCGGAGCCTCTTAGTTTTATCGACGACGAGTCCGAAACCCGCTGGCGAGCCACCGAGTCGCAGTGGGAAGAGGTCTTCGACCGGCCACGATTTCAAGCCTCTCCCAACGCCAGTGTGGGCTATAACTCGATTCGCTATCATCCCGGAACCGGGCCTCTTTCGGGAAGCTCAATCCTTCTGGATAATACGCTGGACGTTCAACCCTTCGACGGAGAGGTCCACGGAGCCCTTCGCCTGGATGCCGAGCGCTACTTTCCGATCTACGATCGGATTAATTTCTCCCTACGCGGTGGAATTGGCACCACCTACGGCGGAGAGCTTCGAAGGCAATTCTTTCTCTCCAGTCATGACACCCTCCGGGGTGTGGAATTTGGCCGCCAGGGGCAAGACTTTCTGCTGGGAGATGTCTTCTTATTTACCAAAGC
>SKNI01000736.1 GCA_007120615.1 Myxococcales bacterium
GATCTACACGATTCCCCTTCCGGAGCGACTGGATGCGCCGATGTCGACCACAATAAATTACGACGACGGCCGGCCGGCCCACGTGTTTCTGGCAGCCGACGGTCGCTGGCGGATGGAGGCCGACCACACCAACGTGGACTCCCACTATATCGAGGCTCTTCTGGCCCTGGAAGATAAGCGCTTCTGGGACCACCCAGGGGTCGACCTGATCGCGATCTTTCGGGCCACCATCACCAACGCCAACCGGGGCCGGGTCGTGTCGGGGGCGTCGACGATCACGATGCAGGTGGTGCGGATGTCCGAGCCCCGTCCGCGAACGATACGTTCCAAGCTCGTCGAGGGGTTTCGAGCCGTTCAACTGGAGCGTCATTACTCAAAAGAGGAGATTCTCGATATCTACCTCAATCTCTTACCTTACGGTCAGAACTTTGAGGGAGTGGAGACGGCGTCGCAGGTTTATTTTGGCCACGATGCCTCCTATCTGACGCCTGCGGAGATCGCCACGCTCCTGGCGGTGCCGCAGGCGCCCAACAGCCGTTATCCCACCGCAGCCAACGAAGAACGCCTGCGGGCGGCCCGAGATGGCATCGCCCGGCGACTTCTGGAGAGTGGGGATTTACCCCGGGGAGTCCGCTCCGATCGCCTCACTCTGGAGCAGGCGATGGAGTCCATCGAGAATACCGAGGTTCCCATTGAGTTGCAGCGAATGCCCCGGGAGATCCCTCATCTGGCCTACCAGTTGAGGAGTCAATATCAGCATGCTTCTTCGTTGGAGACGGCCGTAGATCGCGGCACGCAGCGCGTCGTGGAAGAGATGGTAGAGCAGCATCGCGACACTATCGTCCAGCTCGGCGGTGAAAATGTGGGGGTCGTCGTTATGGACCATCAGACGGGGGAGCTAAAGGCCGCCGTGGGGAGCTTCGATTATTTTAGTCCCGCCCGAGGAGGGCAGCTTGCGGCCTATGACGTGTCCCGTTCGACGGGTTCATTGCTGAAGCCATTTTTATTGGCCCAGGCCATCGATAAGGGAGTGGCAGCGCCTTCTCATCGAGTCGTGGACATACCGGTGAGTTTCGGGGGGTATCGACCGCAGAATTTCGACGGAAATTACGACGGCCTGGTGCGCCTTGACGATGCTCTGTCGAGATCGCTGAATATCCCCTTCGTCAATCTGCTGAATCAGGTGGGGACCGATGATTTTCAGAGACTCTTGAGCCGCCTGGGAGGTCCCTATTCGGAGGACGCACTCGATCGCCACGGGCTCTCTCTTGTGGTCGGCGGCGTCGACGCCACGCCTCTGGAAGTGGCGACTATGTTTAGCGCTCTGGCCCGCCGCGGGGACTCCGTAAAAGTGCAAAAGCTCAACGCCGGACACGACGGACCGGTTCCCACATCGAGGCGCGGCGCGCTCAGTGCGGAGTCGGCCTGGTTGGTGCGCGAGATCCTACAGCGCCGAGAACGGCCGGACTTCTCCGGACGGGGGGTGATTCGCAATCAGCCCTCCCCCTACGCCTGGAAAACGGGCACCAGTATGGGCTTTCGAGATGCCTGGACCGCAGGCTTCGGGCCCCGCTACGTGGTGGTGGTCTGGACGGGAAATATGGACCAGAGCCCCGGGCGATACCTGGTCGGAGAACAGGCCGCGGCGCCGCTCTTCTTCGATATCATCGAGGCCATCGATTCGGCACGGTCCGCGCGTTATCAGCCCCCGCCGAAGGGGTTGAATCCCGTGGAGGTCTGCTCCTTCTCCGGTCATCTGCCCACGGCGGCCTGCGATCATACGGAGCATGTGGAATTGCCACGGTCCAGCGTGCCCACCGAGCCCTGCCCCTACCACGTTCATCTCGACGTGGATAAAGAGTCCGGCCAGGCTGTCACCCAGGCCTGCAGAGGAGATCGACAGGTCGAGACGAAAGCATTCTTGCGCCTCCCCGCGTCGGTGCTACGATTCTTTGATATCAGCGGCCAGAGCGCGCAGGGTCCGCCCGCCTTTGCTCCCGGCTGTCGTAACCGCCGGGTGGGGTCGGGGCCCGATATCCTGTCGCCTCCCGAACAGACCACGATCTCGCTTATCCCGGGGCTCCCCACCGATGCCCAGCAGATTCCCCTGGAGGCCACCGTCGACGGCAGCGGGGAGCTCAACTGGTTCATCAACGGCCGGTTCATCGGTCAGGTCCGAGGTGGCGAGAGGCTGTGGTGGGAGCCTGAGATCGGAGAGCACGACCTCGTGGTTACCGACGGGTACGGTCGATCTCAGAGGCGGGCCGTGCTAGTAGAATAGTGGAGCGCGGACGTCCCCGTCCGCACAAAAGAAAAAGCGCTTTTGGTTTGAAGTGGACGTGAAATGAAAGACGAAGCGACGGCGAAGACCGAAGAGAAGAGCCAGGCAGATATCGCGTTTGGGGCGATCGGGCTCTGGATCCCGCAGAGTGTGGGGTTAGCCTTTCTCTATGCGTTCCATACGTCCTGGTTTCACAGGGAGTATGGAGGTCGGGGGTTTTTCGATGCGGTCATCGAAGCGATGCGAGGGGCCTTATTTGGAACGCCGGCGGCCTATGGCGAAGCGCTGGCGGAGTTTCCGTTCTACACGGTGCTTCTAGGTGCCGGGTTGTTGGGGTTGAACGGGCTGCACCAGTGGAAGAGGGATCCCCGGGAGTTGGCGCTCCTGTCGATGACGGCCTTCGTGCTGGTGTTCATGTTTCTGTTTTATCAGAAGTTTCTCTAAACCGGCAGCTCGCCATCTGAATCCAACGGGGAGAAAAAGTGCTTCAGGCCGCAGAATCATTATTGCCAATCGTAATGCTCGTGGGGCTGGGGGCTTTTCTATTTCGCGCCGGGTTCATCAACGCCGAGATACGACGGGGGTTGGATTGGTTTACCTATTGGGTGGCCCTGCCGAGTCTCTTTATCAGCAGCCTTTCGGGCACCGACTTTGCGGCTCTCCAGGTAGGAGATCTGGTAGCAGTGATGGCGCTCGCCGGCCTGGGGACGACGGTGCTGGCGATACTGGTCGCGGCAGTGTTGCGGGTGAAGCGCCGCAAATTCGGGGTCTTCGTGCAGGCCGGGTTTCGAGGAAATATGGTCTTTGTGGGGCTGCCGCTGATCATCTTCGCAATGGAAGCCCGCCGAAGCGGGGCCGATGAAGTCGTGGCCGGGTCGCTGGTGGCGGTGGCGGCGATGGTTCCCCTTTATAATCTGATCTCCGTGATGGCGCTGGTGATCGCCGAGCATCGATTCGATCTCTCGGTGATGCCAAAATTATTGGCTCAACTGGTGAAAAACCCGCTGATCATCTCCGCTCTGGTGGGCGGAGGATTGGGGTGGCTGGGATGGGGACTTCCGGTGGTGGTGGACCGGCCCTTTGACCTGCTCGGGCAGACGGCGGTGGCCCTGGCCCTGGTTAGCATCGGTGGGGCCC
>SKNI01000419.1 GCA_007120615.1 Myxococcales bacterium
CCGCCTGGGCGAGCCAGGCGGCCAACGACGCCTCGTCTCGGTCGACAAGGGCCATGCGAACCGTGATGAATTGTTCGTCCTTTAAGCCCCCTTCTACGGCGTAGACCCGACCGGGGACGATATGCTGCACAAAAGTTCGCTTGCCCACGCCCGAGGGCCCGGTGACGAGAATAGAGTGATCGGCGCCCCTAAAGAACTCACGGGTCGTCTCCAGAAGCCTGTCCTCGGCTCTGTCTCGGTGGTGGTAAAACTCGGGGATATCCAGGGGCATGGGAACGAAGAGGCGGCGGTAAATAGATGGCGCCTCCGATTGAGCAACGGGCTCGCCGGCGTATAAGAGCTTTCGGATCTCGAAGCGATCGACGGTGTCGGTTTTCTCCAGCAGAACACTTCGAACCTCAAAGAGAACGTCGGAGAACCAGCCGCCCAAACGCCCTCTCACTCGAACGAGGCGATCGGTGACCGGCTCCAGAAAATCACTGACCCAGGATTCACCGCGGGCCACAAAAGAGGCCGCTTCGAGCCGGGTCAATTCGCGCTGAATCTCGCCGAGTCGTCGGGCCCTGATGGGCTCGAATGCCTCGCTAATAATGGTGTTGAGCTCTTGCTGAAGCCAGACGAGAATCTCGTCGTGGGCCTGTCTGGTCTCTTGAAGATAATCGTCGATGAGTTGGGCGGCCCGTTGGAGTCCCTCTCGGGCGATGGACTTCAGGCTCTGCTCCTCCGGGTGTTCCGATTGCTCTTTATGAGTGGTGATCAGGTTGAACTCCAGAATCTGTTCCACGTTGGAGAGCAAGGCCAGGCGGCGTTGGATTCGCTCTTCGGCGCGCTCGTTGAATTCCACGATTCGAAGGGCCATCTCCCGGGTGACCTGGGAGCCGAGCCAGTGGCGAAGGGGCAAATCGTAGTGGTGAGATGCGGAGGCGAGGACGACCTTTTCGGGCTCCCCGGCCAATACGGAGACCGTCTGGGGCACCCGGGAGATGCGAGATTCCAGCCGGGTTTGCAAGGAACGAGTGGCGACTCCTTTGTGGATGCGCGCGAGCAATTCCTCCTGCCGGCTGCGGAACTCGGCGATCCGGGGGCGCAACTCGTCACGATACACCGACTCGCAGGCCTCGGGGATGTCTCGCCCCTCCTCGACGAGGTTCATATCGGAGGCGCAGAGCTCGACAATTTCTCGGAGTTGATCCTGCCACCCTTTTCCGAGAGCCCGCTCGGCGGTCTCTCCGATTTGAGTGCCAAAGAGGCGGGCCCACTGAGCAAAGGAAGAGAGTTCGTGATCGAGGCGAATCCAGCCGCGAAAACCGGCCACGATGCCTTCCTGACGTTGCAGGCGATCGGCGAGTCGACTCTCGCTTCGGCGGCTCTGTCCGAATCGAGCCGAAGGTCGGTATCGAAACGCGGGTAGGCGAATTGTCCCAGCGTGAGCGGACGCGGTCAGAAAACGCTGGTAGCAGTCCACCAGGGGACTGGCCACCGAATAATGGACCAGGGCCACGCCCTGGCGGGCCTGTTCATCGAGCTCCAATTGTTCCCTGCGGAACTCTTTCAAAAAGGAGTCGATCTTCTTCTGTACGAGCTCCGCCTTGCTGCTCGGTGAGGGCTCTTCCTCTCCACCGCCGGTAAGCTCGGCGATCAACTCCTCCCAGAAATCATCGAGGCGGCGCAGATGTCGCCACAGGCGTCTCCAGAATGTCTCATAATGGATAGCCACCCGGGGCGCAGTCTTGGCCATCGCCGGAGGGAGCGCCAATTCGACATAATAGCGCCATAATTGGCCTACGGGCACCGTGCGGTAACCGATGCCCGAGAAGCGGCTCTGAATCTTCCGCGCGCTCTTGAGCACCTTCACTGGAAGTGTGTCTTCTTCCGTTATCTGGAGCAGAGAGGGCTCGCGCTCGATGCGATATTCGCTCTCCTTATTTTCCAGGTTGCGAACCTGCTCAAAGAAACGTCGTGCCGCCTCACTGCTGATGCCCTGTGTCACTTCGATGCGTTGGATCACCGGCTGCATCTGACGGGAGTACTCTTTCTGGAGGTCGCGAACGAGGATGGTCAATTCTTCGCCGGCCGCGCCCTGAGCGACGCCCTCGACGAGTTCGGTAAAGGCGTGCGATTGCCCGTCGATGAGGGCGTCGATTTGCCCCAGGCTATCGTGGAGCTGTTGATATTGGGTGCGGGCCGGCTCGTAGAGCACCTTCGTGCTTACATCCAGGAGTCCGGTGCGAAGATCCTCGATATGTCCTCGGAGCCAGGCGTCTTCAAATTCAGGACATGGCAACTCCTGGGAGAGATCTTTGATCTGTGGGGGATCGGCCTCCAGCGGCAGGGCCGGCAATTCGTCAGCCGATATGGGACGGCGGGATCTGCGAGTCTCCCCGGAGCGATCCAGGCCAACTTTTAGAAGGATGGGGCCGGCGATGAGATAGGCGATAACCGTCGCGATGACGACGCTCTGAAACTCCGGACCCCACTCGGGAAATTGAGTCGCCACCACCCCGGCGAGGACCAGAACGACAGCATCTTGAGAGATGAACGCGGTGCGAAGATATTCGTAGGTTCTGTTGGTCTCCACTGCTTTTTTCGAGGCGAAGCGAACACCCCAGTAGAGGCCGGTGACCCGGGCGGCGATAAGAACCACGACCAGCGGCAGATACGCCAGGGCGCCTTCCAGATCGATACCGGCAGCGACCACTGCGAAGTAGATGACGAAGACCGGAAGTGCGATGCGCTCCAGCATTCGCACCAAAATATCACCCTGTTTGGTGGCGTTCTGCACGAAGAAGCCAGCCACCAGAAAGGTCATCAACGGCTCGGCGTCGACGGCGACCACCGCATAATAGGCGACGATCAGGGCCGCTAGAAGAAAGAGAAGGGTCTCTTTTCGGACGAAGCGCAGATAAATCGCCGTCCCCCAGCCCAGGGCGACGCCGAGAATCGTCGACAACGAGAGTTGCCAGGTCACTCCGGGTAGCGCCTCCAGAATGACTCCGGCTGTAAGGGCTTCGGGGGCGACTACAGCTCTTCCCACCGACAACATCAGAGCAAATAGCGCAAAGAGAACGAACTCCCCGAGAATCACCACCCCCAGGATCACCGTCGCCAGCGGTCCTCGGACACGCATCTCCTGAATGAGGGCCACCGTAATGCTGGGGCTCAGTCCAAAGGCCAGCACCCCGAAGAAGAGCGCGATGGTGACCTGAATCCCAAAGGCCTGGTCCGATAAAAAGAGGAGCGACTCCGGAAAGAGCTGCCCCGTCAGTAGAACTCCCGCCACGGTTATGGGCATCACAGCCAGTAAAATCGCCAGAATAATAGCGATCAGAAGGCGTAGATTTCCCGAGACGTCGGCGATACGAAACTTTCCGCCCGCCAGCATACCGATGACCCCGACGATCAAGATCTGGATCAG
>SKNI01000010.1 GCA_007120615.1 Myxococcales bacterium
GACGACCTGCCCACCGTTATGAAGGAAATGGTAGATCTGGTCGAGCTCTTCTTCTTCGAATTCCAGATCGTTGAGGTGACTCGCGCTGGCTCGAAAGGTGATATCGGAGGAGGGGAAAAAGAGAGTGTCCGTATTATGGGTCTCCAGCAACGGGGTCGCCCGGGCGGTGATCTCTTCGTTGCGATTGGATTCGATAAAGAAGTTATAATAGCCATCTTTGGGGGTGCGGGCAGCCTGAAAGAAGTTCGTTCGGGACTCAAAGGCGATATTATGGCCCTTGCGCTTCTGGAGCCGCAGAGGCTCGGTGGCGTCTTCGTTTCCGGCCAGCCATTCGACGATATTGGTGGCGAGTTCGAAGTTATTACCGAAGTTTATCCAGGCGTCGCCGAAAATATTTTGATCTCCGACCACCGCCACTCGACCGTCTCCGAACTCGGCTGCGGCGACAATGGAGAGAGGGCCGGAAGGCTCCAGATCGTGGTCATCCCCCTGGGTCCAATTTCCGTAATACCCGCTGGTATTTTCCTCATTCCAATAGTCGGCAAAACTTCGCTCCGAAGTAAAGGCGACTCCGTAATCGGTATCCAGGGGCCCGCCGGTCTTAAAGGAGATCATCTCCAGGCCTTCCGTGACCGGATGGTCGGCGAAATCAAAGGACATCAGCCAGCCCCGTCCGGAGATAGAATACTCCGGCGGATAATCGACGGCGGTGTGGTACATCACCTCAATACCCATGGGGATCAAGAAGGGGTTGATGCGCTCGGCATGGCGATACACGTTGGTATGATCGGCGATGACAAAGAGACCTCCTCCGTTTTCCACAAAGCTGATGATCAGGTCCACTTCCTTCTGGGTGAAGTCCGGGTTTCGGTCGTGAAGCAGGTTGATAAAGAGGACGTCAAACCCCTCCAGCCGGGGGGCCGATAGAGGCATGGTTCGGAGGCTGGTCCAGGGGTAGTCGTAGGTCTCAAAATGCTCGAAGAGTCGATGAAAGCCGTAGGTGCCCTGGTAGTTATATTGATCGCGGTGGAGGCGATAATCGACGGGGTTTTGAATATGGGTGTGATAGAGGTCGACCAGAATCCAGGGGCGACCATCGTCGGGGGCGGGATGAAATTGCTCTTCTTCCAGAAACCATTCGCAACCGGACAGGAGCAGGGCCAGACCGATGGCTAAAAGCCCGGATACCAGGGCTGCGGGTCTGGGCGTGGGGGCACATAGAGGAGTCATCAAGGGGTTACCTTATTTAAATACCTTGCCGATCGTATCTTTGGCTCGTGCCAGGGTGACACCCTGAAGCATTTTCCGAATTTTCTCGTCGGATTGCACCAACTCCAGAAGGGTCTCTTTTTCGATGGCAACGACCTGGGCGGGGCCGGTCTTTACTTCAACGCTGGCAGTGGCCTTATTCCCACTCATCAGCGAAACCTCTCCGAAATAAGCTCCCGGGCCCATGGTTTTGAGCTCTACCTCTCCTTTGGGCCCCGTGGTCCAGACGCGAACCCGTCCCATTAAGACGATATAGAGCTGGTCGATATTCTCATTCTCTTTGATGATCGTCTCCGAGGGCTGAAAAACCCGCAGAGAGCTCGATGAGATCAGGCGCTCTAATTCTTCATCGGTCAGATGTTTAAAGAGAGGACTTTCTTTGATTGTTCGTTCGATCTTTTCGCTCATCTACGCTTACCCCGAGCTTTCGGTTTATGAATTTCGATCTCATGCAATCTCCTGGCAACAGAGTACCAACGGCGGTGGTCGCGATGCAACGGTGCTGAGAAATTCTTGTGACTTCTTCTGACCGTGGTATCAATGAAGCCAGGGGAGAGAGCTCAATGAGGAGCTCCTACTTCTCCATAAGGTAACTTCATTTTAATGACACGGAGGTCAGAAGTGATGGAAGAGCAAAGAAAACAAGGTCGCATTCCCTGTGATATCATTCTCAATAAGGTGGAAGATGGCCATACCAACGTATGCCGCGCCATGGATCTATCGCTGGGTGGTATGCGTCTGCGTCGGGTAGCGGAGTCACACCGGGCGGACGGAGAGTCGGTGCAATTGCAATTCGCTCTGCCCGGAGAGGCCGACCCGATCTGGGTAGCGGGTCAGAAGGTATATGACGCCGATGGGAGTGTGGGAGTTCGGTTTACCAATATCTCGCATCACCATTTTGTGCGTCTTCGGCACTGGCTTCGTGAGAAGGTGATCGACGAGACTCTTCCGGAATTCTCGACCTGAGTAATCGGATCACGTCATAAAAAAAGCCCCCGCGAGGATCGACCTCGCGGGGGCTTTTTTCATTCAGTTGCGATTACTTCCGCTTTTTAAGGCCGAAGTATCCGATGGCGAGACTGAGCATTCCATTAATGATGAGCCAGGACCGATCCAGGACTCCACCCATGCCGGGGATCCAGGAGACATCGGAGGTCATCAAATAGGCCTCAGTGAAGCAGAAGGCCGCCATACCCAGGGCGATACCACAGGCAAAGACTCGTCCCAGCTTCTTACCGGCTAAGAGCGCGTAGGCTCCCAGGGGAAGCAGGAAGCTGGCCAGCAGCGGGCTCTGGTCGGTGGCAAAGCCGAGGAAGATCACATCGGCCTGTGCCAGGGGACGAGCGAGGACACCTGTGATCCAGCCAAGGGAACCTCCGGCCGGTAGTATCAAAGGCAAGAAGAAGAGACCGGCGGCCACAGTGGCAGTGGTCCCGAAGAGGACACTGAGATCGCGGGCGCCGTGGTCGAGAAGATTTCGTCGACGAAGTCCGATGACCGTAAGCAAGAAGAGAGCAAGGGCACCGCCGAGGCGGGTGGTTCCCTGTTTCTTCTGGGCTTTTTCAACGGCCTTGTCCACCTGAAGAAGTCCGGCCCCGTAGCGCTCTTTATATTCTTTGGGGTCGTAATGCTCTTTCATGGAGTCATCGGCGGTGTCCTGAAGAATCTTTTTGACCTTGTCGGGGTGGGTGATCCCGGCGCTGATGACCATGGCGGCGGCAGCGGCCACGTGAGGGCTGGCCATGGAGGTGCCCATATAGAGGGCGAATTCATGTTTATGAGTCTGCCCCGGAGGATGGGTCTCCTGCATGATTCCGTCGGGACGTCCGTCGCCATTTTGGTCGACTCGGGTATTTCCACCGGGGGCGGCGATGTCTACGTAATCTCCCCACTGCGAGTAGAAGGTAGTCTTCTGGTCGTATTGGGTGGCGGCTACTGCAAAGACTTCTTTATAAGCGGCGGGATAGCTGGGGGAACGCTTTCCGGCGTTTCCGGCGGCGGCCACGATGGTGACCCCTTTATTGTTGGCGTAGGTGACGGCGCGCTTCATGACCAGGCTGGGCAGGGGCCCACCGAGGCTCATATTGATGACGTGAGCACCGTTGTCGGCGGCGAACCGAATGGCATCGGCGATATCGGCGACCGA
>SKNI01000556.1 GCA_007120615.1 Myxococcales bacterium
CCGCCCAGATATTCGTCACCCTCTTCGGCACCAAAATTTCGGTGATCCGAGAGGCGGATAAGATAGGTCTTTCCCTCATCGGCACTCTCCGGAACGCCCAGGGTGGCGCCGGCTTCGTTTCCTACCGGAAGAGAGCGAACGTTGAACTCCCCGAGGTCCAGGTCAAAGATCACCATCGACGGCTCCAGATCATTATGTCCGTCCACGGTGACCAATTTATAATCGCCGGGCTCCACGTTGATCAGGAAATAATCGCTGTAGAAGTCTTCCGACACATCCAGAATCGTTCCCTCAAAAGTATCTCCCGCGCTCAACTCGATCGGGCTCGACGGCGAGGAAGCAAAAAGGGTGGTCACCAGGTCATAGTCTGCGTCCGTAGTATTGACCCAGCTATCGACGATGAGCACATAATTGGTGCCCCCAACGGCATCAACGGTAAACGCGGAATCGAAGTTTTCCTGACTGATAAAGTCATTCTCGGCTACCGTCGCTCCGGCATCGACGTCCCATAAAATCAGGGCACTATCGAGTTCACTTTCCACCGGCGGTCGCAGCGCGAAGACCTCGGCGTTGAACACCGAGTCTTCTGCGAGACTAAAGGAGTAGGCATCCAGAAGTGCATCACTGAGATCGCCGTTCTGGGTGCCCGGCACCTCACCGGAGCCCGCGTCGAGCTCGCCCAGTCCCGTGGTGAATGCAAATCCGGCTTCCTCTCCACCGACGGCGTCTACTCGGATCACATGATCACCGGAGCGGGAGATAAAGATCTCTCGCTCCTCATGATTCTGGGGCAGAAAAAACCGCGACGTGTCTCCCGAATCTCCACTGGTCAGGGGGAAGGTCACCACCACCTGGAGCTGATCGACTCCGGCCGCGGCAGCGCCCGCCTCCAGCTCATCGACAGAGAGCGTCAATACGTCTCCGGCGCTCAGACTGAGCGAGAAGTGATGCTCTCCGGCCTCTTCAAAACGACCTCCAAAGCTCTCTCCCACCTCCACCAAGGTCGCCGTATCTGCCGTGTTGGTCTCCGCCCCAATCCAGACATCCACCGCCTCGGCAAACTCGTCGGGCTCACCTTGATTCTGATTCTGGTTTTGGTTCTCTTCCTGATTCTGATTCTGGTTTTGATTATCTGCGACGTCGTCTCCCCCACAACCGACCCCCAGGCCCGCCACGAGAGCGCCAACCAATGCGTATCTTTGCCACTTCATCTATCTCTCCTTACATTCAGAATTGAACGGCGCTCAGGGCACCATTGCCCGTTATGCTGTGCGCAGCCGAAACTCGTAAGCTCGGTGCGGTGTTCCGATTTCTTCCAGCGAGAGCAACTATCATGAATCACATTCGCTTTTCCAGTCATCAGACACCGCTTGGTGCGCCCCGTTATCATGACGGCGCATATGTCGAGATATTCAACGGCAATATGATTTCCCCCTCCTGCCTGTTGCACAGCGCCGCCCCGCCGGGCCCACGGTATGGAATCGCGATCAACTCTTCCTTGTTGAATAGTTCTACGGATTGATACCCTCTTAGATCTCTGTAGCCTTCCTCTCGAAGTGTCTGGAATTTCTACCTGATTCGAGGTTCGTAGTGGTTGACCCTCCCAAATCATCCCGCGCCACCCAGGCGGAAAACCTCCTGGAAGTCCTCCGCCACAGCGGAGTCCTCAACGTCGACCGACCTCGCCAGGTCTATTGCAACCGCGATATCAACCTGGCCGACATCGGACTCATCGGCTTTGATATGGACTACACCCTGGCACTTTATCACCGCGATACCATTGAGCAATTGAGCATCGAGAAGACCCTGGAGCGCCTGGTGGACCAGCGGGGCTACCCGGCCGAGATTCTCGACCTGGATATCCCCACCAATTTCGCCATCCGCGGGCTCGTCCTGGACACCCTCCGGGGTAATATTTTCAAGCTCGACAGCCACCGCCATGTGGGAAAAGTCTACCACGGTTTTGAGGAGGTCACCGGGGACGGACTCTACGAATATCGGGTCAACTCCATGCGCATGACCACCTCTCGCTATGCGCTGATCGACACCCTCTTCGGACTACCCGAGGCCGAGCTCTACGCCGCTCTCGTCGACTATCTGGAGACCACCAAACCCGGCGGTGATCACGACTGGCAGCGACTCTACAAAGATATCCGCTATTGCATCGATCTGGCCCACCGCGACAACTCCATCAAAGAAGACATCATCGCCCACACCGATCGATACCTGACCCGCAACGTCGATCTGGCGCTGACCCTTCATAAATTTCGCTCCGCCGGCAAAAAACTCTTCGTCCTCACCAATAGCTTTGCCCCGTTTACCGATCATATCCTGAGCTATCTCTTGGACGGACTTCTGCCCGAATATCCCCGGTGGCAAAACTACTTCGATATCACCATCACCGGATCCGCAAAGCCCGCGTTCTTCACCGATCGAAATCCCTTCGTTCGCGTCGACACCACCGGCGCCGTTCAGGGAGAGGAATTTGCCCAATTTGACCGAAACGCCATCTATCAGGGTGGCAACCTCATCGACTTTGAACGCATCTGCGGCTATCGGGGAAATCAGATTCTTTTCGTCGGCGATCATATCTACGGCGATATCGTTCGCAGCAAAAAATCCAGCGCCTGGCGCACCGTCATGATCGTCCAGGAGATGGAAGAGGAGCTACGACAGGCTGCCGCTCTTCGCCAGGAAAATAGCCGGATGGAGTCCCGGGAGCTAGAATTGCAGAGGGTCAACGAGGAGATTGCCTTCGACCAGGGCCTGGCCTACAAAGTGGACGCTCTCCTCGAGGAGAACGACCATGATGCGGACGGACATGACTTCGATATCGATCAACTTCGCGACGCTCGTGATGAGATTCGTAAAGAGCGCGATCGCCTTCGCCGGCGTCGCCGAGAAATTCTCGATGAGATTTTGATGCTGGAGAAAACATTCGAGGCTCAATTTAACCCCTACTGGGGACTGCTCTTCAAACAGGGCAATAAAAATAGTGTATTCGGAGAGCAGGTCGACGCCTACGCCTGCCTCTACACCAGTCGGGTAGAGAACTTCGTCAACTACTCTCCCTTGCACTATTTTCGCGCCCCCCGGCAGCCCATGCCCCACGAGCGATATTGACGATGAAACCAATGCATCTATCCCGATCGCCGGCCCCTTTTTATGCGGTGGCCTTCCTTGTTGTGAGCTTGATGTGCGCCTCCCCGGCCTTCGCCGAAGACGGATCTACCACCAAAGGGGCCGGAGACCTCTGGCTGGAATCGGCCTCCTCCGCCCTTTTGCTCAACGGCCCTCAGTCGCCCTACGCCGACCTGGCCGAATCAGTGGGACCGGCAGTGGTCAATATCATCGTCACCTACGACGCCGAGAACCTCCCTCAGGGCTCTCGGCACTCCCTGACGC
>SKNI01000141.1 GCA_007120615.1 Myxococcales bacterium
CTTGCTCGACGACTGATTTCACTATCCGGTTTCGCTGACCATAAGCTGAGTTTTTTATGCCTATGAAAAAGATACAGCATTTTATCGACGGGGAATTCGTGGCCTCGGAGTCGGGAGACTCGTTCTCCAATATCAATCCGGCCACGGGACGAGAATTTGCCCGTGTCGCCGAAGGCAGCGAGATCGAGATCGACCGCGCCGTTGAGGCCGCCCGCCGGGCCTTTGACGGCCCCTGGAGCGCCATGACTCTCGGGGAGCGCCTCGACGCGCTGCAGCGAGTAGCCCACGGGATTCGCGCTCGCTTCGATGAATTCTTGAAGGCCGAGATGCGGGACACCGGAAAGCCCCGGTCCTTCGCATCCAAGGTCGATATTCCTCGGGGCGCCGCCAATTTCGAGTTTTTCGCCAATCTGGCCCGCACCGTTCACGGCTCCTCTTTTCAGACCGAGACCGCCGACGGTCGGGGCGCCGTAAATTACGTAACCCGCCAGCCTCTGGGCGTTGTAGGCGTGATCTCCCCGTGGAATCTGCCCCTGCTTCTGTTGACCTGGAAGGTCGCTCCCGCGCTGGCCGCCGGAAATTGCGTGGTCGTCAAACCCTCCGAGGAGACCCCGTCGACGGCGACCTTATTGGGAGAGGTTTTTAAGGACGCCGGGGTTCCTGCAGGGGTCTATAATGTGGTCCACGGCTTCGGCCCTGAGGCCGCCGGAGAGGCGCTCACAAAGCACCCCGACGTGTCGGCGATCACCTTCACCGGAGAGACCCGCACGGGCTCGGCGATCATGAAAGCCTGCGCCCCGCAAATCAAGAATATCTCCTTTGAACTGGGCGGAAAAAACGCCGCCATCGTCTTCGCCGACGCCGACTTCGACGCCGCCGTCAGCGGCACGGCGCGCTCCAGTTTCTCCAACACCGGTCAGGTCTGTCTGTGCTCGGAGCGGGTCTACGTAGAGCGCCCCATCTATGAGCGTTTCGTGGAAGCCATGGCCAAGCGAGCGGAAGCTCTGACCATCGGCGATCCCTTTGAGGACGCCACCCAAATGGGCCCCTTGATCAGCGCCGACCACCAGCGAAAAGTGCTCTCCGCCTTCAAAGCAGCCGTCGCCGAAGGAGCCGAGGTCGTCACCGGCGGCTCAATCCCGGAGGTGGACAAAGAATTCGCCGAGGGCTCCTTTGTGGAACCCACCATCTGGACCGGATTGGACGAAGACGTCGCCGTGATGCAAAGCGAGGTCTTCGGGCCGATCTGCCATATCACGCCATTTGACACCGAAGAGGAGGCCATCGCCCTGGCCAATAACTCCCGCTTCGGCCTCTGTGCAGCGGTCTGGACCAACCATGTGCAACGCGCCCACCGCGTCGCCCACCAGATGGAGACCGGCCTGGTCTGGGTCAACACCTGGTTTTTGCGCGACCTGCGCACTCCCTTCGGCGGCGTAAAGCTGAGCGGAATCGGCCGCGAAGGGGGCCGTCATTCCCTGGATTTCTACAGTGAAACCAAGACCATTTGCATCAAACTCTAAGCCTAAGCTCTGACCGAGAACCCAATGACTTCTACCGAATCCTATATTCTCCCCGACCGCGCCAGCGCCCTGGCCAATTATCCCCACGCCCGCCGGGTGGGAGACCTGATCTTCGTCTCCGGCGTCTCGTCGAGGCGTCCCGACAATACCCACGAGGGTGTGACCATCGACGAAGACGGCACGGTCCACCGCGATGCGGCACAGCAGACCCGGGCTGTGATTGAAAATATCGGTGTGATTCTAAACACCGCCGGAGCGAGTCTTGAGGACCTGGTAGATCTCACCGTATTTCTCGTGGACATGAACGACTACAAAGCGTTCAACGAAGCCTATAACGAGTATTTCGACACCGAGACCGGGCCGTCTCGCACGACGGTCGCCGTGCATCAATTGCCCCATCCCAATTTATTGATCGAGATCAAAGCCGTCGCGCATCTACGTCGCTGACCCTGAAATTTTGGCGCCGGGGACATCCCTTGTCCTCGCACAAGAAAAAAGCGCTTTTTTGTTAGCGATAACAGGGATGTTATCGGCGCCAACTTCATTGTGGCTTTTCCAATGCCGCCCGGGGCCACCAGAGCACGATCAACGCTCCCAGCGCGATGGTATTGGCCGCCGTATACATAAAAAATACCTGGGATAGCCATATCGTGCTGGCCAGGGCTGCGATCATGCAGGGAATGGCGACCACCCAAAGGCGCCGTTCAACGGTCACGGCCATGATTCCCGAAGCGGTCGCGAGGATGGTTAATTCTGCGCTCAATGCCGTGGCGTAGGGAAGCTCCCACTGCCAGGCACAGAAGCGAAAAACCAGCACGCTGATGCACATCACGACGACGCTGTGCAGAAGTCGTCGATTCACCTCGTTCGTGTAAAACAACTGCTGGCCGAAGTAGAGCACGCCAGCGAGAATTGTGGTCATCAAACCGAATGAAAAGAACGACTGCAAGAGGGTCAGCTCGAAGTCCCGGATATATTTCAACCCGGTCAGGGTGACGGAGGACAGGATCCACACTACCCCCATGATCGCCGTAAAATAAGCCCGCGTCTTTCGCCCAACCTCCACGTCGACATCGTGACGAATTTGTTGCAGCTCCTCGTAGTCTTCCTCGCGAGTTGAGATCTTCTTTGCCAACTCGGCGTGGCGCTCTTGAAGCTCCTGGTTGGGACGAGGCAGCTCCGCAAGAAGGAGGGCCGCCGATTTAAGCGCTCCCTGCGCCAACTCCCGATGAATCATCAACTCCAGCCCCGCCTGTAGCCCATCGATGGCATCGGGGTTGTCGGAGTGTGTCTTCAGCGATTGTTCATATGCAAATCGGCACTCCCCGAATACTTTGTAGAGCGCCCGCTCATCGATCTTCTGGCCCGCCTCCTCACGCTCGAAGAGATGTCGAACATCATCGAGGCGCGCGCGGCCTTCTGCGGCGAGTTGACGAGATTGGCGGTGCCGGCGGTACTCGTGAAGAGCGTCCTGCAGGGTTCTAGCACTCTCAAAACGCTCCTCCGGATCGCGCGCCATCGCCCGCCGACAAATAGCCGCCAACTCCGGCGGGGTCTCTTCGCCGAAGGTGGGTACCTGACATTCGTTGGCCAATAGCATCGTATGCAACACGCTATTGCCCAGATATCGAGGCTCGCCGGTGAGCACTTCGTAGAGCATCGAGCCGAGAAGAAAGATATCGGTATGTGTCCCCAACTCCTTGCCCTCTCCGGTCACCATCTCGGGAGCCATATAGACGGGCGTACCCGCCGGCATGGTGACGTCTGCCGCCATCGCGAGCCTACCCTGCGTGTCTTCTCTCAGCGATACGGCGATCCCCCAGTCCAGTACATAGACCTCACCGAACTCCCCGAGCATCACGTTCTCCGGCTTTAGA
>SKNI01000135.1 GCA_007120615.1 Myxococcales bacterium
CGCGTCCAGGCCACCTTTGAGACTGTCGCCCAGGACGAATTCCTCTTTCGACGTCGCGATCCCGAGACCTACGCCCAGACGCTTCTCGACACCACAGGCGACCGCTTCCGGCGCCTCCAACGACAAATCACCTCCTTTCCGCTGGCCGACGATGACGACAATCGACAATTACAGCGCTCCGAACTCCAGCGAATCAAACGAGCCGTCGACGACATAAGCGCCAAACTCCCGAGCTCCTCGGTTTCGGCCGGTGCGATCCCCGAGTTAGAGCGCCTGGCCCAGTCCATCACTCATCTGGAGCGACGCCTGCAGCGAGTTCACACGCTGGGCGTACCCCGAAAAGGAGAATCCTCATGACCATCTCCGAGCGTTGGGAAGACGCCCGACTGAGCTTCTTCAAGGCCCGAATCCGCCACCTCATCAACGACGAGAAATGGCTCGAGGCCCTCACCGCCGTCATCGATCTGGCCCAGTGGTGCGAGCGCCGCGAGACCGACTCCGAGACCTGGCTGGAGCTCATCATCACGGCTACTCGCATCGTCGGCCATCTGCAGGAGCCCTCCGAATACCGCGCGTTTCTGGCCCACTTCGGCGATCCCTTCCTGGGCGACGGCGCCCGACCGCCCCGCCGACTTTTAGACGCCTTCGCCTCCATCGCCGACCACGCCGACCTGGATGTCATGATCGACATCGGCCAGTGGCTCACCGACGCCCGCCCCGCCTGGCCGCTGGGCCCCTATCTGGTCGCCCACTTTCGAGAATTACGCGACGCCACAGACCGCCAACGCCAGTCCACCCTGGAGGTCGCCGAGCGCTTCGATCTGGCCGGCCAACGAGCCCGCAGAAGCGAATTAGAAGACTGGGAGTTCCACTGCCGACTTCGTCAGGGCGCCCTGCTTCTTACAAGCGGCGCCGACCGAAGCCGGGGCCGAGAGCTCCTGGGCGACCTCGACTGGACCAGACTCTTCGCCGTCGAAGAGCTCTGGATGGCCGTGGCCCTGGCCTCGAGCTCTCGATGGTCGGACCGACTCCGGGCGATGGACATCATCCTCGATCTCCACCACGCCATCTCCTCGGCCCGCCCTCGCTACCGGGATTTGCGACTCGACGACCTCCGCCGCGCCGCCTCCACGATTTTTAAGTTGGCCGGACTCTACCTGCCCGAAGCCGAAGACCGCCGCCTCCAGGAGATCTCCGAGACGCTCTTCTCCGGTCCTCGCCAGAAACGGTGGAATAACTACCTCCAGGCCCGCCGCCAGCTCTCCAAAGTGGCCGCCCTGCCCATCGATCAAGTCGACGATGTGGAGGATTTACTCAAGAAATTAGAAGCCGTCTATCCGGAGCGCTGGACAGAGGTCGCCCAACGATTTCGCCTCCTGCGCTCGGGCTGGACCGGCACCTACCGAAGTTCCCGATCCGTGCCCACAACGCGCCATCGAAGCCTGCGACTTCCCATCGCCGACGCCATCGCCGAGACCGTCAGCCTCCTCAAAAAAGAGGAGACCGACACAGAGGAGTTCACCTCTGAGCTTCGGGTTGCTCTCTCCCACCTCAACGAATCACTGGAACTTGTGGAGCCCGGCGGAGACGGCGCCGCAGCCCGCCCCGTGGCCCTTGTGTGGAGCGCACTCTTTGAAGCCGACGTCGACCTTCAACTCCACTCCGACGCCCTTATAACCCTGGCCGAACTCCACACCGCCGTGGCCCCCCCGCCCAGCTACGGCTGGTGGACCCTGGCGGCTCATCTCTACAACGCCGCGCTGCCGGAGGCTGCCGAAATCATCGCCTTCAGCGCCCTGGCCTCCCGGCAATCGGGCGACGAAGCCACCAGGGACTTCGTCGTCCAACGAACCTTCCAGCGCGCCGTGGACACCCAGAATGCCGCCACCGCCAACCGCTGGCTTCAGGCTCTCTAAACGCCCACAACGTCCCCAAATCAGTAGCCCCCCAAAGACCAAAAACCACCCCCCTCAGCACAAACTGTCCGTTCCTTCGTGCCCACCGCGGAGTTCAGCGCGCTCTACCGCGCCTCCGCGCTTCGCCTCCCAGCGTCTCAGCGTCTCAGCGCCTCAGCGTCTCACGCCACCGCATCGGCGGTCTTCTTCTCCGCAGGCTCCGGAGCCTCGTCGGCCACCGTATGCATCCACACTTCCCGCTGGGGAAAGGGAATCCCAATGCCTGCAGCGTCCAGACGGTACTTGATCTCGCGAAGCAACTCCGCATGCACCGTCCAATAATCGCTGGTGTTGACCCATCCGCGGACGTTGAAGTCCACCGAGCTTCCACCCAACTCTCGCACTCGCACCACCGGCTCCGGATCATCCATCACCAACTCGTGGTCCTGAAGAATTTCCATAAAAATCTCGGTGGCGTCATCGATATCGGCGTCGTAGGCGATCCCCGCCACCAGGTCGATGCGCCGGGTCCCGGTAGCTGAGAAATTGGTCACCGAATTTCCCCACACCTTGGAGTTCGGGATATTGACCTGCTTATTATCAGGGGTGGTCAACACCGTGGAGACCAGCGTCAGGTCCTTGACGGTCCCCGTCTCGCTTCCGATCTCCACAAAATGGCCCACGTCAAAGGGTCGATAGAGAAGAATCATCATCCCCGACGCGAAATTGGAGAGCGTATCTTTGAGCGCGAAACCCAGCACCAGACCGGAAACCCCGAGCCCGGCGATCAGCGCGCTGGTGTCGATCCCCAGATTCCCAAGGGCGATCACGAAGGCGATCAAAAACGTCGCTTTACCCGCGACGTTAGTCACAAAGCGCTGAAAGAGCGGCGACGGCTGCAGACTCGATCGCTCAAAGGCGGTGCTTATCGCCTTTCTGGCGACCCTGGAGACCACATACCCGACCAACAACACGATCGCAAAAACGATCAGGTTCTTGGCCAGCGCCAGCCCCTCGGTCGTTAGCCAGGCCATCGCAAGATCGGAAAACTCGGTTATCTCTTCGTTCATCGCTACCTCTGGGAGAAGTCTTTTTTTTGTAAACGCACCTTCCGGAGCGGTACCACTTTAATGCTACCGACGCACGTCCTGTTTTGACTTTGGGACTGTGTTTATCTGTGAATTGTCACGTCGTCGGGTCTTGGGATTCGTCACGTCGTCGGGTCTTGGGATTTGTCACGTCGTCGGTTGTTGTGAATAGAGGTCGACCGTACGGGTAGTTCCAACCTCCAGCGATCAACCCCGGTCCCTAACTTTGACATACACCCCACCGACTTGAATAAATATACAGACCACCGTCGTCGTATGGATGTGAAGCTGGCTCCGACTCTTATTATCTGTAAAAAAGGTCTCCCCATGAATGCACCCCATTCAGCAATCCTCTCCCTGGCAACCACTCTTCTTGCGACGGCTCTCCTGCTCCTCCCGAGCGCCGCCTTCGCC
>SKNI01000244.1 GCA_007120615.1 Myxococcales bacterium
ATCGCTGAATCCCCTCCTCCATCTTGGACGGCCCCAGATCTTCTGTAATGTCTTCCACCACTTCTCCTGATTCCGACTCTCGGACCACTTTAATCCGACCTCCGACGACCTTTCGGGTGGTGTCGACGCGCAATACCGCATTTTTGCCTGGACGGATTCCGCTGCCGTATTTTCGGGCCCACACCTGGGTCATCTCCGCTCCCATCAACACGATCGTCCAGGAATAATAGATCCACAATAAGAGCACCGCCAACGTCCCCGCCGCTCCAAATACCGACCCCACGCTGGTGTAGGCGAGGTAGGTGCTGACCCCGAACTCCCCAACCATGAATAATAGAGACGTCATAAATGCGCCCAGCCACACGTCTTTCCAGGCCATTCGGACATCGGGCAATAATTTGTAGATCACCCCGAAGATTCCCGTAAAAAACACCAGCGATACCAGGCGATCCGTATAGGCCCATAGCCCCAGTGTTGGATCCACATCAAACCACTGGTCCCAATACGCCTCCACGATCGTCAACGCCGTACTGACCAGTAGTGACCCCAGCAAAAGCAGTCCCAGAAATAAGATCATCAAAAACGCCAGGGCCCGCTGCTTGACCGTGTACCAGATCCCCATGTCGGGATGAGGCCTTACCCCCCAGATCATGTTGAGGGCGTCCTGCAGTGCCGAAAAGATGATCAAGGCCCCGAAAAACATCGTCCCCAGACTGATCAGCGTCGGACCTAACCCCGTCCCCGTATCCCGAGCTGCTCGCAACATACTTTCGATGAAGACCGCTCCTTCATAGCCCACGAAGTCCGTTAATTGAGCGACGATCTCCCCTTCCACTGCCTGCTCTCCGAAGAAAAATCCCGCCACCGCGATACTGATTACAAGCAAAGGCGCTAATGAAAAGATCGAGTAAAACGCCAACGCCGCGGCCTGGCGCATCGCCTTATCTTCCAACCATTCAATGATAGAGGCCCGGAAGAACCCTACCACCTGGCGGGTTCGCCGATGGAGAGCCTTGCCGATTTCCTTGATTTTCATCGATTCATTCCCTAACTTTCACAAATCAGCCCTCGCGGACTTTGAAGGCGGGTGTCAATTTGGTGCAATCTTGCTGTCGACGTTACCGATACAACATTGTACTAAGGCACTCGCGCCGATGCTGGCAATGTGCCCACGCTCCGGGGTTGCGTCAACCAACCCGGTCGACACCTATCACATGTAGACCCGTTTCGGGCCATTGGATCGGGACCGTATTTTTTGCAGGTAGGATCGAGTCTATGCCGTCGATGTTCAAGTCATTCGTTCGCCTTGATTTTGGCTATTCCCCATTCCACCGGTTTTTCGAGATCGCCGCTATCTTGAGCTTTTTTGCTCTTGTGGTCATCATCTCCATCCAGGCCTATACCGGGCTCGCCACGCTGGGATGGCAAACCGCTATCTGGCTGGTTCCGGTCACCGCCCTCTTCGGATATGTAGGCGCCGACTTTGCCTCCGGCTTCGTCCACTGGATGGGCGACACCTTCGGCGGGGAAGAAACCCCGGTATTAGGAGAGGCCTTTATCAAACCCTTTCGCGATCACCATACCCACCCCAACGGGATCTGCGAGCACGACTTCGTAGAGGTCAACGGCAATAATAGCATTGTCCTGGCCCTCTATATGATCCCCGTGACCCTGATATTTTCGGACCCCACCTCCACGATTCATATCCTGATTCTGGCGGCCTCCGTCTTCTTTACGGTGGGAGTATTTATGACCAATCAATTCCATAAATGGGCTCATATGGATAATCCCCCGGCTTATATCGAAGCCTTGCAAAAGTGGGGCTTAATCCTGGGGCCGGAACATCACGACGTTCATCACACCTCTCCCTACGACACCTATTATTGTATCACCTGCGGCTGGTTGAACCCGATCTTGCAGCGCCTCCAATTTTTCGAGACGATGGAGAAAATCGTCTACCGCACCCTGGGTGTGGGCACCTCTCGTGACAAATTGAAGAGCTCCAGCGATAGCGCTGGATAAATCCCATGACCTCTTCGGAACCCTTTCATTCTCGTGTGGCCGGCCGGGCTATCGAAGCATTCTTCAGCGGTTCTGCCGCCCTGGGATCCTTACTTCCGATCTCCAACCCCCAATTTCACGGCGTGGAACGGATCGAAGATATTGCCTATCGACGCTCCGGCCACCGGGCACACCGACTCGACATCTACCGCCCCCCCCAAGATGAGCCCGCACCGGTAGTTTTTTATATTCACGGCGGGGGATTTCGATTCATGTCCAAGGAAAGCCACTGGGTGATGGCCCTGGGATATGCTCGGCGCGGATATATGGTCGTGTGCATCAACTACCGACTCGCCCCTCGACATCCCTTCCCCGCTGCTCTCGTCGACACCTGTCACGCTTACCAGTGGGTCTGCGAGAATATCGCAAATTTCGGTGGAGATCCTTCGCGCATCATCGTCGCCGGTGAATCGGCCGGGGCGAATCTGGCTGCCAATATCTCACTGGCTTCCTGCGTTCCTTTTGCGGAGGCCTGGATGCAGCGGGTCTGGGAACAGAAAAACGTCCCCAAAGCTGCCCTTTTGGCCTGCGGTATTCTTCAGGTCTCTAAACCGCAACGATACCTTCGAGACGACTCCCTGCCTGGCTGGCTTTATCACCGGATCGCGGAGGTAAATCGAGACTACCTCTCCAACTCTTCCTTTCATCATCGCCGCTCTGCCCGCCTCGCCGATCCCCTGGTTGTTCTTGAAAATATTGACCAGACAGATCGCCCGTTTCCTCCCGTCTTTGCACCCGTGGGCACCGGCGACCCCCTCCTCGACGATACCCGGCGCCTGGAGCAGGCATTGCTTCGCCTCAATACGACCGTGGAAGCCCGCTACTACGCTCGCGAAGTCCATGCATTTCACGCTTTTATCTGGCGACACAAAGCTCGCCAGTGCTGGCGTGACACCTACGCCTTTCTCGACCGACACGTCCCCCTCGATCCGTAACCGGCGACGTTCAGGCTCCGAATTTATTGAACCGACCGGCTTCCGCAAGAGCCAGGGGCATCAGATCCCGGGAGTCGACCTTACCGAGCGTTCCCCGCATCACCTGACGCTCATCAAAAGACTCCACCCCTCCGCCGATGATCCTCTTCGACCACAGCGCCGTTGGAATCGGATGCCACGAATGGTCGCCAAGGACCGACGGTGTGCAGTGGTCGCCGGTGAGGGCCACCACGTCAAAGTCCAGCCCTAATGCCCGTCTGAAGAGAGGGTCGCAGGACTCAAACACCTTGACTTTACCATCGAAATCACCTTTGTGAGCCAGGCTATCGGTCTCCTTGATATGGAGATAGAAGAAGTCATACTCGGAGAAATGTTTTTCCAGAG
>SKNI01000668.1 GCA_007120615.1 Myxococcales bacterium
AATCTCGGAGATGTCAGCGACCTCGAAGAAGAGGTCTCGCAGCTCCGACAGAAGCGCCAGGCGGTTGTGGCGCAACTTTTCATCCTCGGCCATGACCATGACGGAGTCGAAGAATTGGTCGACCGGCTCTTTGAGCTTGATGAGCTCGCGGCAGGCCTGGTTCCACTGACGGCCTTCCAATTGGGTGGCGACGGACTCGTTAATGGTCTGGAAGGCTTCAAAGAGGGCCTTCTCTTCGGGGTTCTCAAAGAGAGAAGAATCGACGGAGAGCTTCTCCAGGTCGATCTCGGCGGCCTGTTTTTTGAGGATGTTGACCACTCGCTTAAAGCCCAGGGCCAGGGGTTGGAAATCTTCCAGGTCTCGGAGCGCGTCGAGGGCATGAATCCGGCCGTAGACCGACGGGATGTCTTCGACACCGGCGGCGAGTACGGCTTTGACGACGTCTGTGGGGGCGTCGTCGGTGAGGAGGAAGTGAAGGCGGGTCGTGAGAAACTCCAGGACCTGTTCGGCTATCTTTTCGGTTGGCTTTTCAAAGAGTGAGGGGCTTGTGGGATAAGACTCAATCGAGAGTTCTACCAGGTTTTGCAGAGAAGCGGTGGAGTTTCGCTCCTTGAGAATTCGCAGCACCCCCAGGGCGGCCCGGCGAAGTCCGTAGGGGTCGGAGGCGCTGGTGGGGATCATATCGACGCCGAAGCAGCCGGTGATGGCGTCGAGTTTTTCGGCCAGAGCGACGGCAGCGCCGGTGTCGGTGGTGGGGAGGTCGCCGTCGGCGCTCTTTGGCAAATATTGCTCGGCGATGGCCACGGCGACTTCATCGGGCTCGCCGGCTTTTCGGGCGTATTCACGGCCCATAACGCCCTGGAGATCGGGGAATTCGTCGACCATATGTGTGACAAGGTCGGTCTTGGAGAGTTCACCGGCCCGGGCGGCGTGGGCCTGGGAGTTGTCGCTCAGTTCCATAGCCTCGGCGATGCTACGGCTGAGCGTAGAGATTCGCTCGGAGCGGGCTCGCATGGTCCCCAGGGGGCCGATCCAGATGACATCCCGGAGGCGTTCCAATTGCTGATCGAGGGAGGTGTCCAGGTCCTTTTCCCAGAAGAAGCGGGCGTCGTCGAGGCGGGCGCGAAGGACCTTGAGGTTTCCTTCGGCCACCACGTTGGGGTCTCGAACCGGGGTGTTGTAGATGACGACGCAGGCCGAGCGAAGGGCGCTGCCGTCTTTTTCTTCCACCGCAAAATAGCGCTGATGGGAGCGCATCGAGGAGATCAGAACCTCTCGGGGAAGTTCCAGGTATTTCTCGTCGATATCGAGGGTCACGGCGTGGGGCCATTCGATGAGATTTGCGACCTCGAAGACGAGCTCCGGATCGTGGACGACGCGGCCGCCGGCTTTCTCAGCGTGCTCGGTCAAAAACTCCTCGATATTCTCGCGGCGCTCCTTCGGATCGACCATGACCACGGCTTCGCGCAGGTCCTTGAGGTAGCCGTCGATCGTTTCCACGGTGATGGAGTCGGGCGCGGCGAAGCGGTGACCGTAGGTGATATTGGCGCTGGCGACGCCGGTAAATTGAAGGGAGACGGGCTGGCCGTCGGCGACCGCCAATATCCAGCGGACGGGTCGCCCAAAGGTGGTGGGGTGGTCGGCCCAGCGCATAGACTTTGGAAAGTGCAGCCCTTCGAGAAGTTCTGTGAGGATCTTGGGCAAAAGCTCAGCGGTGGGCAGGCCCTTCTCAAAGACCTTTGCCGCCACGTATTCGCCCTTGCCGGTCTCCACGGTGTAGAGGTCGCCGACGTCGACGCCCTGTCCCCGGGCAAAGCCCTGGGCGGCGCCGGTGGGTTTTCCGTCTTTAAAGGCTACCGCAGCCGGGGGACCGGTGCGCTCTTCTTCCAGATCGCTCTGGGTATCGGAGAGATTGGAGACCAGTAGGGTCAGCCGGCGGGGCGTGGCGACCAGTCGGAGGTCTCCGGCGTCGAGGCGGGCGTTTTCACAGCCCTCCACAAAGGCCGCTTTCATCTGTTCGAGAGCGGGCTCCAAAAAGGAGGCCGGCAATTCTTCGCAACCGATTTCGAAGATCAATTCCATGGTGCGGTCCTGGGTGTTCGAGAGATTCTTGGTGACTCAAAAGAGCAGACGCCTAAAAGAGACAGCTCGTTATGCCGGCTGCTTCAGAAGCGGAAAGCCGAGGGCTTCTCGTTTGTCGAGATAGGTGCGGGCGATCTTGCGGGAGAGGTTTCGGATTCGGCCGATATATTTCTGGCGCTCCGTCACACTGATCGCGCCCCGGGCGTCGAGGACGTTAAAGGCGTGGCTGGCCTTCATGATGAAATCATAGGCCGGAAAGACCAGGCCCTTCTCCATGAGTTCGGAGGCGCTCTTTTCGTATTCGTCGAACCAGCGGATGTGGCGCTCGGTGTTGGCCTCTTCGAAGTGAAAATGGCTAAACTCCACCTCGTCCTGATGTCGAATTTGGCCGTAGGAGACGCCGGGAGCCCATTCGAGGTCGTAGACATTGTCGACGCCCTGCAAAAACATCGCGATTCGCTCCAGGCCGTAGGTGATCTCCGCCGGGATGGGGTTGAGCTCGATCCCACCGACCTGCTGGAAGTAGGTGAATTGGGTGGCCTCCATTCCGTCGATCCAGACCTCCCAGCCCAATCCCCAGGCACCGAGTGTGGGTTGTTCCCAGTCGTCTTCTACCAGGCGAAGGTCGTGGACCATCGGGTCGATGCCGATGGTGCGCAGGCTATCCCAGTAGAGATCCAGGACGTTGTCGGGCCCGGGCTTGAGGAGGACCTGAAATTGGTAATAGGCCCCCAGACGGTTGGGGTTTTCTCCGTAGCGTCCATCCGTTGGGCGTCGGCAAGGCTCGACGTAGGCCACATTCCAGGGCTCCGGGCCCAGGGCTCGAAGGAAGGTGGCGGCGTTATAGGTGCCGGCCCCTTTCTCGATATCCCAGGGCTGTTGGATGATGCATCCCTGGTTTGCCCAGAAATTCTGGAGAGTTAAGATCAGATCCTGAAAGTTCGATGCAGTCATATTTCTACCGACGAGATGAAGGAGAGAAGTCTCGTGAAAAGAGCTGTGATTCGCTGGGAGTTATAAGGTGAAAGTCGGGGGAGAACAAGGTGTAGACGAAAAAAGCCCCGACCAAGTTGGCCGGGGCTTTTCATGGTTGTGCTCAGGTGGGTCTCTCAACCCGCCTGTTGAAGATCACTCACCAGCATCGGCATCACACTCGTTGGTGTCGGTGTCACAGGTTTCGCCGTCTTCGGTGCAATGAGAGTCGACGGTGCACTCTGCTGCGATGCACTCATTGGCTTCTTCGTCGCAGATCTCGCCTGCTTCGGGGCAATCGGTGTCTTCCTCTGCCACG
>SKNI01000608.1 GCA_007120615.1 Myxococcales bacterium
CTCCGATCCAACCTTCTCGACGAGGGGCGGGTCTCCAGGGTGGCCGAAGAGAACGGTCTCCAAGATGTGACCATCAGCGAGTTGAGCTGGGAGGTGGCCTTCGGAAGTGGTCGCGAATTTCTCTATTCTCCGCTGATTCAGGAGACCTTTTTTCCTCATTGGATCGGAGCGATTCGGGCCTCGGATCGGGAGAAGATCCTGCGCTATATCGGTGACGCCATCGACACCTACTGGCGAGAGAAGACTCTCAATACGACGGTTCGAGCGGCACTTCTGGTCGCAGATAAGGCCAAAGAGTAGCGTCAGGGCAGAAGAGACAGTGTGGGGAGTTTAGGTAAGTCAGACACGATACGAGGCAGCTATGACGTTGCGAGAGGAATTAATCGAACAGTCTCTGCGCCTGGAGGAGATGCTCGATCGGGTGCCGGAGCCGGTGGCTCGAGAGTTGCGAGGGCGAATCGGGGAGTTGCGAGAGCTGCTTTTGGAACAGCGAGCGCCGCGATTTGCCCTGATCGGTCGCCGGGGAGCGGGTAAATCGTCGTTGGTCAACGCCATCTTCGGTAGCCCCGTCGCCGAAGTGGGCCACGAGAAGGCCACCACCAGCCGGGGCAAATGGTGGACCTACCAGGGAGAGCTGGGAACCCTTGAGATGCTCGATACCCGGGGAATGCAGGAGGGAACGACGCCGGAGGGGGCCGACGACGAGACAACGCCTTTGGAGAGCATGGAGGCGGCGCTGGCGGAGAAAGCGCCGGATGCGGTTCTCTTTTTGATCAAGGCCAAGGAGATAGATGCCGCCGTCGATGCGGACCTCGACGGGGTGGTACAACTCTGCGAGAGGATTCGAAAATTATATCATTTTCGGGTTCCCCTGGTCGCCGTCATTACCCATTGCGATGAGGTGGAGCCCAAAAACGTGAAACTCCATCTGCCCGACGATGAGCTGGAGGAGGAGTTGGCCGAGAAGAAAGAGCGCATCGGTCGTATTGAAGATCTGCTGGCCGCCAAAGTCCGAAGTCGCGCCGAGCTTCGGGATCAATTCGTCGCAGCCCACGGGGTGTCGGCCTACCAGTCCTGGAGGCCCGACGGTACCCGCCGGGCCGACGAGCGCTGGCAGATTGAGGAGTTACTTGATTTTTTGTTGGATGAGCTGCCCGAACAGGCCCGCGTAGAGTTTGTGCGGCTCTCCCAGGTAAAGGCGTTGCAACATCGCATCGCTTCGAGGCTGACCAATATCATCGCTACGCTCTGCGCGGGGATCGCGGCGACTCCCATTCCCCTGGCCGATATCGCTCCCATCACCTCTCTTCAGACCAGCCTGATATCGGGGATTGGCTATATCTCGGGTCGCCGAATGGAGTTAAAGACAGCCGCAGAGTTTATGGGAGCGATCGGGGCAAATTTGGGAACAGCGCTGGCTTTTCGGGAAGTCGCCAGAGCGCTGGCCAAGGTGCTGGCCCCCGGGCTGGGGAGCGTGATTTCAGCGAGCGTAGCCTTTGGCGGAACCAAGGCCATCGGGGTTACTTCGGCGGCCTACTTTATCGACGGGGTCTCCATGGAAAAGGCCCAGACGATCTTTAAAAGGACCAAAAAGAAGGCAGAGAAAGAGTATGAGGAAGAGGACCTCGGCTAATCTGGGTTAATCCTAGAAGGTGTAGCGAAGTCCCGCAGAAGTGCCCAGATTGGTGGTCGCCGTGGAGAGGCGCTGATCGACGTCGAGGAGCTCAATCTCAATTCTTTCTCGGCCCCAGATGCCGTTGAATTGCAACCCGAAGCGAAGCTGTACGCCGTTGGAGAGCCGGTAGTTGATGCCCGATCCTACGGTCAAGATAAATCCCCGGGTGCTGGTCCGCTCGTCTTCTAGAAATCTGTCTTCCACGACCAGATCACGGGTGGTGCGGCCCATATAATATCCGGCGCCCACCTGTCCGTAGACGGCGAGTCGCGGGGTGGCCGGGAGGTGGTAGCGGGCGAGGGGTTGGATGGCCAGGGCCAGGTCGGTGGCGGAGTCGGCGTCTTCTCGAGCCAGTCGACGGGCCACAAGTCCGGTGGTCAGGCCCACTTCAAAGCGGGGAAGTACGGCGACCGATAACTGGGGGTCTGCCCGCAAAAAGAAGGTCGAGTCCGTGGCCTCGCCCCCGCCGATCAGGTCTACCCGAGAGGAGGTCATGCTGAACATGCCGTCCATCCCGATGCTCCAACGGCCGGCATCATAGATGGTGCGGCGAAGAAGCTGGGAGGGATCGCGGTCCTCTCCAGCGGTGTCCGACGTGGAAGCGAACGCGGTCGAGCTGACGGACAACATGCTCAAGGCAATCGCCATGGCGAGTAGTGGTGCGATCAGTCTGGTATCCAACATCGTAATATCTTTGGAGCAGGGGGAGCCTCCGCAAAAGCCAGGAGGCATTTTACAATCTAGTCTTTCCCATTATCGTGGTTTGCCGGTTGCGTTTCCAGTTTCATTTTGTTGTTCAGTGCCTGGTCCATGTCAAGCTGACAAGTCGGCAGGAGATCGAGTAGTTTCGCTCTGGACCGGAGCGGTTCATATTTTGATTCCACTTTCGACCCAGCTTTTCCCCCAACTTTTTACCCAAAGATGAGGCCATGATGACAGAGCGATTTCTCAAGGATACAGGCGCCCGAATTCCACTGATCTGCGGGGCGATGTATCCCTGCTCCAATACGGAGTTGCTCTCGGCGGTGGTGAAAGAGGGCGCGGTGGCGGTGATGCAACCGCTCTCCACGGTTTTCGCAAACGGAGAGGACCTTCGAGAGACTCTGCAAGCCGTTCAGAAGGTAAACGACGGAGGATGTCTGGGGTTTAACGCTCTAATCGAGAAGTCCTCCAAATTATACGAAGACCGCATGAAATCCTGGGTGGATATTGCCCTGGAGGAGGGGGTTCGGTTTTTCGTCTCGGCGCTGGGTAATCCGAGCTGGGTGGTCGATAAGGTCCACGCCGTGGGCGGAGTGGTCTACCACGATATCACGGAGCGAAAGTGGGCGCTCAAAGCCATCGAAGGGGGAGTGGACGGGTTGATCTGTGTCAACGGTCGGGCCGGTGGGCACGCGGGAGCGATGCCGATGGACGAACTCTACGAGTCGCTCTTTGATCTTGGACTTCCCCTGGTCGCCGCCGGTGGCGTGGGGAGCCCTCAGGACTTTCTGGACGCCCTGGAAATAGGTTATGAAGCGGTGCAGTTGGGAACGCGGTTTATCGCCTCTGAGGAGTGCACGGCCCACGAGGAGTACAAACAGGCCATCGTAGACGCTGAAGAAGACGATATTGTCTTGACCCGGCGTATCTCCGGGGTGCCGGTGTCGGTGATCGAGACCGATTTCGTCAAAAAAGTGGGCACCGAGGTCGGCCCCATCAGCAAGAAACTCTTGAAGCACCCCCGGTTTAAGCATTGGGTGCGCACCTGGTATGCCGCCAGATCGGTGTGGAGTCTTCGAAAAGGTGCGAAGAGGGGCGGGGGATATAACGACTACTGGCAGGCCGGCCGAAGCGTGGCAGGAATCGACTCCGTACAATCGGTGGAGACGATCATCAGCGAGTACGCCGAGGCCCTCGCCGGTGCGCCGGAAGCCAAAACCGAAGCAAAAGCCTGATTACCTCGGGGTGGTGTGCTGGCGGATCAGCCCTTCCTGAGCGGTGGAGGCCACGAGATTTCCCTTCTGGTCGAAGATTCGGCCACGGACGAAGCCACGTGCCCCCTCGGCGGACGAGCTATGAACACAGTGAAGAAGCCAGTCATCGACGCGGAACGGGCGGTGAAACCACATGGTGTGGTCGATACTGGCCACCTGCATTCCCGGGGTCAGCCAACTGATACCGTGGGGTCGAAGGGACGTGGTTAAGAAATTGAAATCCGACGCATAGGCCAGAAGAAATCGATGCAATGATGGGCGGTCGGGCAATTTGCCCGTCGTCTTGAACCAATGTTTGCTGAGGGGAGGGCGTTCCTTGGGCGCGACGGGATCCTCGAGAGGATCGGCGACCCGAATCTCAAAGGAGCGCTCCGCCAGCGCCTGCTCTCTCATGAACATGGGGAGCCGCTCGGTAAATTTGCTGGCCCGCTCCTGCTCGGTGAGAAGAGACTCGGGTTCGGGCGCTTCGGGGGCTTCATCCTGATGTGAAAATCCTTCCTCCTCGATCTGAAAGGAAGCCGACAGATTAAAAATGGGCCGACCTTTCTGGATCGCGACCACGCGGCGAGTCGTAAAAGAACGCCCATCACGGATGCGATCCACGTCGTACACGATGGGTCGATCAACGTCTCCGGGGCGAAGAAAATAGGAGTGAAGAGAGTGCACGAAGCGATCTTCGGGTACTGTCTTTACGGCCGCCGAGAGTGCCTGGCCCAGGACCTGACCGCCGTAGACGGTGCCCCAGCCCAGATCCTGGCTCTGGCCGCGGAAGAGGTTCTCCTCGATTTTCTCCAGGGAGAGTAATTTGATGAGTTCGTCGAGGACTTTGGTCATGATCAGCGCTCATTTCAAAGGTAATAAAAGCGAGCAGACTGTGCTCGGAAGCCTGTCTGGACAGCGATAGTGTAAGGCGCAGGGTGAGTTTGGCCAACCGGGAATGAAAGATCGGTTCATGAGAGTTGTATGGGGGAAGATCTTCCGAGGATCTCGATGGGAAAAATTCCTATCAGAGAATTGACACGGGGATCTGATTATGGCACCTATGTCGGCCCCGGTGAGGAGTATGCCGGGCAGATGATCCGGCGTAGCTCAGTTGGTAGAGCGAGCGGCTGTTAACCGCTTTGTCGTAGGTTCGAGTCCTACCGCCGGAGTTTTCAAAACCCCAGACGAATTCGTCTGGGGTTTTTGGTTTTCAGGGCCCTCGTCAACAGTGTTGGCGGGGGTCTTTTTTTCGACGGTTCTCAGCGACTAGCCACCGCTCCGCCAGGGATGCGGTTGGTGAGTCGGCGCGCTGTGGGTTCGCGGTGGTGCCTGCGGTGGTGAGTCGGTGTGTCCGTCCGCGCTCCTTTCAGGTCTCTTTGAGGACGACCTGAGCGCAGTTGTGGCCGGAGGCGCCGATGACGGAGCCCGCGGGGTGGCAGCCGGCCGAGCACGCGAAGAGTCCTTCGAGGCCTGTGCGGTAGGGAGCGCGATCTGCGAAGCCGAAGATATTGTCCACATGGTGGATATGGCCGGCGGTGATTCCGAAATGGCTCTCGATGGCCCGGGGGTGGAGCACCATCATGTCTTCTACCAGGTCGGATGTGCCAGGGGCGAAGCGGTCGCAGATGGAGAGCAGGTGGCGGGCGTAGGAGTTGGCTTCCGCCTCCCAGGTGGAGTCCGCCGGGTCCAGGGGCACCCATTGGACGAAGAGGGCCGAGCTGTGGCGGCCTTTGGAGTCGGAGAGAGAAGGGTCGACGGGGGTCTGAATATACCATTCGATGGTGGGAAATTCCGGGAGGATCCCCTCGTGAGCGTCGCTGTGGGCCTGGTCGATGGCAGAGTGGACGTCATCGACCTGAGGGAGGAGGTGAATCGTGCCGTGATGCTGTCCCTGTGGTTCGGGGAGACAGTGAAATGTGGGAAGGTCTCTTAAGGCGAGGTTGACCTTCATGGTCATGCCGGGACGATAGAGGCTGTCGAGCTTTTGTGCGGCGTCCTCGGGGTAGGCAGCGCCTACCAGTTGGCGAGTGTGGAAGGGGTCAGCGTTACTGATGACCACAGGTGATTGCAGCGGTGTGCCGTCTTCCAGGACTATGCCTGTGGTGACCCCGTTGTGGGTTTCGATGGATCGCACGGGAGCATCGGTGCGGATTTCGGCGCCGGCCGCGCGGGCCACCCTGGCGAGTTCTGTGGTGACGGTGCCCATCCCGCCTTTTACGACCATCCAGGTGCCATCGGCGTCGGGAAGACGACACATATTATGGACCAGGAAGTTCATGCCGCTTCCCGGCGTTTTCCAGCCTCCGGAAGAGCCTGAGAATGCGTCGGTGACGGCATACATCGCCGGAATCAGATCGTGCTCGAAGGGAAATCGTCGCAGATAATCACCGACGGAGCCCCGGCAGAGGTCGATGAATACCTGGCGAAGTGAAGGTCGCACGTAACGGTCGGCGGTCTCTTCAATGGTGAGAGGCTCTGCAAGCCAGGTAGGGGCGATATCCTCGCGGAGGTCCGCGAGTTCCTTCTGGAGAAGCTCGTAGGCCCGGAAGTCAGCGGCGGAAAAGAATATTTCGAATTGCCGTCGGGTCTCGGCGGGATCGGAGCCCAGAAGCAGGTAACGCTCTCCCGTGGTGGGTAAGAAATAATGAGGGTCCCGCCGGATGGTGGGAATCTTCACGCCCAGAGTTTCGATCAGCTCGGGAGGCATCAACCCCAGAAGGTAGGCGCCCGTGGATTGACCCAGTTCCGGAGCTTTTGCAAAGGGACGCTCCGTCCGCACGGCGCCGCCCACCACTGGGGCGCGCTCCAACACGCAGACCTTCCGTCCGGCCCTGGCGAGGAGGGTGGCCGCGACGAGTCCGTTATGTCCGGCGCCTACGATCAGTACGTCATATGATGTCATGGATCACCTCTTTCTGTTCTATCGGCTGCCTCGGTTTTTTTGAGGAACTGACCGGCGAAGTCTAGGGCTCGGAGTGGGCATCGAGTCTGGCCTGGGCGGCAGCGACGACCTGCTCGAAGGCCGCGCGGTCACTCTCGGGCAGGGTGCGCTGGTCGGTGCCGTGGTAGTCGATGGGATCGATGACCCGGCTGCCTTGATTGAGTTGGTAGTGGAGATGGGGGCCGGTGGAGCGGCCGGTGTTTCCGCTGAGGGCGATGACCTGGCCTGCGCGGACTCGATCACCTGGGCGGACCTTGGTCTCCGAGAGGTGAAGGTGTTTGGCGAGCACCCCGTCCTGGTGGCGGATCTCGACGCAATTGCCGTTGCCGGCGGTGTTCCAGTTGATTCGGGTGACTACGCCATCGAAGGGGGTGGTGATGGGGGTTCCGACGTCTACCTTAAAGTCCATTCCGTGGTGGTTGGGGCGGTCTCGAAGGAGACTTGTGACCTGCTCGTACTCGTCGAGAGGACTGTTTCGAAGCCGGTGGGGAACCTCGGTGCCGTCGGGCGCCCAGTAGGAAGGGTATGCATCGCCTGCGGCCTGGAATCGATAGGCTTCGATGGTGCGGTTTAATTTTTGGGAGTGGAAACGAAGGGCTTTAATTACGACGCCGTCGGAGGTGCCAGGGACCCACGTCGTCTCCACTTTATCTCCGGCACGCAGGTCCCGTCGCAGGTCCAGGTCCCAGACGAGCAGTCTGGACATGGTCGCGCTTACGTTGTCGCCGAAGGGGGCGGCGGCTTCCGCCATCGTCTGCGGGATGCTCCCTCGGATGGTAGCGACGGTCACCTGATGATCATCGTCTTGCGCGTCGTCGATGGGAGCTGCCGCTTCGGCAGCCTCGGTGGCTTCGACTTCCCCGTCGATCTTCTCTGCTTCGGTAACTTCGACGGATTCGGCTTTGGCGGCGACTTGCGCCACTTCCGAGGACTCCCCGCCGGGCCATAATAGGACTGCGATAAGCAAGACATTGAGTGAAACGGAGAGGGGCAGGGCGATGGAGCGGCTCCGGGAGGAGCGAGAACGGTACAGGGCCATATGCGGTACTCCGGCAGATAATGACGCCGCTCTATAATGCGAAGTCGTGAACTACGTATATAGTCCACGAGATCGCAAAAATCGCAAGCAAATTCCCGCCCTTGGTCTTAATCCCTCAGGCGGGCGCCTCTTCCTTTTCAGCGCTGATCTTGTCCTGGGTTTTTAACTTGAAATCGCTGGCGTCGTGGCGCTCGTGGAGCTGGCCTTTTTCATCGCCCCAGGTGCGGTTGACCATGATTCCGCGTTTCACGGCCGGTCGTTGCGAGATCTCTTTCGCCCAGCGAGTGACATTCTCGCACGAAGTGACGTCGAGAAATTCGGCGGCCTCATAGAGGTGACCCAGCACCAGGGCGCCGTACCAGGGGAAGTTGGCGATGTCGGCGATGGTATATTCGTCTCCGCAGAGGTAGCGATTGTCCGCCAGCCGCCTGTCGAGGACATCGAGTTGCCGCTTGGCTTCCATGGCGAATCGATTGATCGGATACTCCATCTTGGAGGGAGCGTAGGCATAGAAATGACCAAATCCGCCTCCCAGATAGGGGGCCGAGCCCATCTGCCAGAACAACCAGGAGAGGCACTCCGCTCTCAGGGACGCGTCGGAGGGCAAAAACTTCTGAAAGCGCTCCGCGAGATGAAGAAGTATCGCCCCCGACTCAAATACTCGAGTTGGTGGAGAGGTGGAGTGGTCCATCAGGGCCGGGATCTTGGAGTTTGGATTCACAGCCACAAATCCAGAGGAGAATTGATCGCCGTCGAGAATATTGATCAGAAAAGCGTCGTACTCAGCCTCTGCGACCCCTTCGTCGAGAAGCTCTTCCAGCAGGACCGTGACCTTCACGCCGTTGGGCGTGGCCAGGGAGTAGAGCTGAAGAGGATGTTTGCCGACGGGGAGTTCTTTTTCATGGGTCGGTCCGGCAATGGGTCGATTGATATTGGCAAAGGCGCTGCCGTCTTCCTTGTCCCAGGTCCAGACTTTTGGAGGGGTATATCCGTTTTCTTCACTCATTACTTATCTCTGGTTGACGAGGATGATTGAATATATCGGGTATCGTGGGTCTTAGACTAACATCGGGTGAGGAATCGGGAAAATTCCCTCTGGTGCCGGGGTGACCCTGGTATTTGCTTTCGGGTGCCAGAAGATAGTCTTTGATGATAGAATTACAATCGCAACCTGCAAGAGCGCAAGGACGGTTCGGGGCCACAGGTAAAGGTTTTTCTATTACGCAAGGAAGTATGATGAAGAAGAGTGAGGTGACGGCGACGGTGGTAATCGCCGGTGTAGTGATCGCCGGGACGGCGGATCTGATGATCCATCATAAGAAGATCCGACGGAGTCTTCGGGGCCAGGAGCAGCATTATGCCACCAAGGATCGAGGGGCCGTATCGCGGCTCGCCTATGCGCTGGCATCGCAGACTTTTACGGGGCGGTTATTGACGACAGCCCTGCAGCAGGTAAGCGGGGTAAATCAATAACTTGTGAGTCTGGCGATCTCACGGTGTTCGTGACAAGTATGGGGCGGCGCGCATGAAGTTTGCGGTTCCGTTTGGCAGTTGAGCTGAACTGGATTTGATCTTTTTGATTATCAGATGCTGCCGGACATGAGGCTGGGATGCGGCGAGTGGACATTGAAGAGTTTCTGAAGCTCATGAAAGGTGGGGCCAGAGCGTTTGATGTGCGAACACCGGCGGAGTTTGAGAGCGGTCATCTGCTGGGTGCCGAGAATCTGCCGCTCTTCTCCAACGAGGAGCGCGCCGTCGTCGGAACGCTCTACAAGCAACAAGGGCGACATAAGGCGATTTTAGAGGGGCTCGACGTCATAGGGCCCAAAATGCGCCAGCTGGTGGAGACTGTAGAGCGATTGGCGGGTCCTCCGGGAGAAGAGGTGCTCGTGCATTGCTGGCGTGGGGGAATGCGCAGCTCCAGCCTGGCCTGGTTGCTTGAATTATACGGCTACAAGGTCACGACCCTCGAGGGCGGATATAAGGCGTTTCGGACCTGGGTTATCGCGGAGCTCGATGAGCCTCCGGAGGTCTTAGTCGTAGGTGGCCCGACGGGCAGCGGAAAAACCGAGATTTTGTGGGAATTGGAGAAGTTGGGAGAGTCGGTCATTGATCTGGAGGGGCTCGCCAACCACCGTGGTTCGGCCTTCGGCGGGCTCTTGTTATCCAGGCAGCCCACCCAGGAGCATTTCCAGAATCGCCTGGCCATGGAGATCAATGCTGCAAAGTCCAAGAAAGGACCGGTGTGGGTGGAAGACGAGAGCCGAAGAATCGGGTTTTGTCATCTCCCAAACAGGTTGCGCGAGACCATGAAGTCGGCGCCCGTATTCTGGGTAGACGTGCCGATGGAAATGCGGGTGGAGCGGCTCGTCGAGGTTTATGGAGAGGCTTCTCCCGAAGGTCTCAGGGACGCGTTTGAGAGAATACAAAAACGCCTCGGAGGGCTTCGGACCAAACAGGCTCAGCGAGCCCTCGAATCCGGCGACCTCCACGAAGCGGCGAGGCTCGCTCTTCAATACTACGACAAAGCCTACGAGCGCGGGGTTTCCCGACGAGATCCGCAGTCGGTCCGGTCGATTAGCGCCCAGGGTGATCCCGCGACCATCGCCAGGCGGCTGGTGGAGTGCAAAAGAGAATCAAACCTTCAGGAGCGACACGGATGACTACGAAAGACCAAACGATACGCCTCACTCAGTACAGTCACGGCGCCGGATGCGGCTGCAAACTCTCGCCGGCCGTCCTGGATCGAATCCTCGCCAATCAGGACACCGTTCCGGACGCCAGGCTCCTGGTGGGCAATCACTCCCGAGACGACGCCGGGGCCTTTGACCTGGAAGACGGCCGAGTTCTGTTGAGCACCACCGACTTTTTTATGCCCATTGTCGATGATCCCTATGAGTTTGGGCGCATCGCCTCAGCCAATGCGATCAGCGATATCTACGCCATGGGCGGCGACCCGGTGATGGCGATCGCGATTCTGGGCTGGCCGGTCGATAAATTACCTCCCGAGGTCGCCGGAGAGGTGCTGGAAGGCAGCCGCGCGGTCTGCGCCGAGGCCGGGGTCGCCCTCGCGGGAGGGCATAGCATCGACAGCCCGGAGCCCATCTTCGGACTCGCTGTAAACGGCCTGGTCGACCGGGTATATCTCAAACAAAACGACGCCGGAGAGGCCGGGGACATTCTCTTTTTAACCAAGGCCGTGGGCGTTGGGATTCTGTCGACAGCCGAAAAAAAGGGCCTTCTGCAAGAGGAAGACCGGGGCGTGGCTGCCGCGTCGATGATGCGCTTGAACTCCGTGGGCTCCAAGCTGGCCAGAATCGCAGGCGTCCACGCTATGACCGACGTCACGGGCTTTGGGCTTCTCGGCCACCTCTCGGAGATGTGCCGGGGCGCCGAGGTCAACGCCGCCGTTGATTTCGCCGCTGTGCGCCAACTCGCCAATCTGGACTACTACCTGGACGCAGGGGCAATCCCCGGCGGAACCGGCCGCAACTGGGACAGCTACGGTCAGCATATCGGTGTGGTCAGCGAGAAGGTTCGAGATGTCCTCTGCGATCCCCAGACCAGCGGAGGCTTATTGGTGGCCGTGGCCCCGGACGCTGTCGACGAGGTGAAGACCGCGCTGAGAGAAGCCGGGCTCGAGGCCCATCTGGAGCCCGTCGGCGAGTTGAAAAAGCGAGATGGTGCGGGGGCTTATGTCGAGGTTCGGGGTTAAATCTCGCTATATTTCACGGCCCATCGACGGCGGTAAAAAGCGATGCCCGTCCAGATGGCTCGGACGTACCAGTCTAGAGTGGTGCCGATCCAGAATCCGACGAGCCCCATCTCCAGGTGCCAGGCGAAGAACCAGCAGGCCGCAAGACGCATGATCACCGGGCCCAGGATGGCGGAGATCATGGGGGTGAAGGTGTCGCCGGCTCCTCGAAGTGCCCCGGACCAGGTGTCGGCTAAAATCATGGCCGGTTGGGCGAATGCGGCGATACGAAGGCATTGGGCGCCGATGCGGATGACCTCCTCGTCGGTGGTAAAGATAGAGATGAGTTGATGGGGGAAAATGGCGAGTACGGCGCCGAAGCCAAGGCCCACCAGAAGGCCGAGGCCTGCAGCGGTCTGGCCGGCCCGGTAGGCCTCTTCGGCGTTCTTTCGGCCCATTCGTTGGGCGACCAGAGTGGCGGCGGCGATGGAGAAGCCGGCAGCGGCGGTGAACCCGATGGCTTCGATTCCAAGCAGGGACTCATGGGCGGCGAGCGCGATATTGCCGAGGTAGCCCACCAGGGCGATGGAGGCGACATAAGCCAGGTGATAGATGAGTTTCTCGCCAAATGCAGCGCGAGAGATGCGAAGCACTGCTGACAGGGCATCTTTCTGATCTTCGAGGTCGCTTCGGGTGGTAAGTCGCAAGGGACCGCGTCCCCAATACAGGATGAGAAGAGCGCCGGCAGCCTGAACCGCGAATGCCAGCACAGTTCCATATGCGGCCCCCTGAAGGCCCAACTCCGGGGCGCCCAGGAGCCCGTGGACGAGCACCAATGACATCGCCAGATTGACCACTCCGGCGATGATGGCGATCACCATCGGTGAACGTGTATCACCGGCGGCCTGCAGTGACGACGTTGCGGTGGCGGCGACGAAGAACAGCGGCGCCGAGGTCAACAC